>JBILFC010000215.1:0-5519 GCA_044351785.1 Bdellovibrionota bacterium | reverse complement strand
ACTTGTAGAGAAGAAAAATAGACCACAATCTACTTCCTTAGTTGATCTTAGTGAGATTACAGCACAATCAGGTTTAAGAGATCAGGATGAAGTTCTTAGAGCCCTATATACGCTTGAAGGTAAAGGTTTAGTTTCTCCAGATCCAGTAGGAGATTTCACTTCTACAAAGTGGAGAGTAACTGACGTAGGAGCTAAAGCCTTAGAAGTTGTAGAGATCGCAGTACAACAAAGCACTAATCAAAAAGCAGCTTAAGTCTAATTTTAAGCAATTTGAATCGTAGCAGTTAGTAATTCATTTACGGCTTGGACAACCTGAGAACCTGCTCGGTAACCTTGCTGTATCTGAATCATTTTCACGAATTCATTTGCCGCATCTACAGTTGAAGATTCTAAAGAATTTCCCTTGATACTACCTAGACCTTCAGTACCAGCTTTAGCTACAGTTGCCGTTCCTGATTCAGTTGTTTCAATAAAAAGGTTATCACCTATCCTTTCAAGGCCATCAGGAGATTGAAAATCTGCTAGAGCTAGATCAGCTACTGTAACAATTTCACCACTATCTAAAGTAGCAGCTAATACACCCGCCTCATTGAATCCCACGGACTTAACCACTCCGCCTCTAAATCCATTGGCTGTAACGTTAGAAAAAGATGATTCACCCGCAACGGCTGTAATCTTTGATAGATCGACAGCTATATTACCGGCGGCAGCACCGTCTCCCCATGCAGGCGTTAAAGTCAATGTAGCACCTGCTCCAGCAACTTGTTTCCCATCAGGCCCTGTAACAATCTGACCAGTTCCAATTTGCACAGGAGTTCCCGCTGCTCCTCCTGTCTGACTTCCATCAGCGTAGGCATTGACTGTCCAAGTTAAATTCCCAGTTCTATAAAAGTATAAAGCGACATCTCTTTCATTACCCAAGGAGTCATTGACTCTGATAGTATTAGTAAAGGAGGCGGTACTATTTAAACTTTGATAATCAGTAGCAGGAGGTAGTCCATTCACTAAGGGACTAATTGGATTTAAAGTACCAGATATACCTACTTCAGATGTAGCTGCGGCTTGACCCACCAAAGCGTTCACATTTAACGTAACAGGAGTATCTGGACTTTCAGTCGTGTAACCCATAACATTTGCACCGGTAGCAGAAATTAAGTTACCTTCTTCATCGGTAGTAAAGTTACCAGCTCTCGTATAATATTGCTGATTGTCTTTTTGTAGCACAAACCACCCGTCGCCTGAAATCCCAGCATCAAGTCCTCTACCAGTTACTTCCATAGCTCCTTGCAAACTATGATTTACACTAATATCGGTAGCTCTGACACCATTCCCGGTCTGTAGAGGCCCACCCATTAAATTTCCAGTACTACCTGCTAGGATATCTGCAAACTCGACTCTAGAAGTTTTAAATCCAGGAGTATTGGAATTTGCAAGATCGTCACCGATGACATTGAGCGCTTGCCCATGTACCATTAGGGATTCTCTACCTGCAAAAAGACTTGATTCTAGCCTCATACCCTTTCCTTATGTCCATCGAGGGGAATCGGCGGAGTGAGTAAAACTATAGTCTACCCTAACGATTCCTTTAGAAAGCAATTTATAATTTAGCCAACTCTGACTTTAGAAGTGAACTTCCACAAAAACCCCACAGGGGGCATCCTTCCGAGATACCCCCTATCAACCACCACCACATCCACTTAAGCCAAGAGCCACCGCACCACTCCACCACGAAGTAGGTTAATTCAACTATTGTGCCAATGATTGGTTTGAAGCAGATTTTAAAGAACTAAATTTAAGTCCCCGTAATAGAAGAGATAAAAACCCTAACAAAAAGATACTCGCATACTGTAGGAAATGGCCTATCAATGAATATCCGATAGAAAATTCCTCCGTGTAGGCAAATACTCCCACTAGACTTAGCTTACAACCTAACTGATAGGTACCTAAAAAGCCAGGAGCACTAGGTGCCGCAACACATAAAGAAATAAATACACAAATAAGACCTGCTTTCATTAAACTGCTTTGACTTGGGTCTAAAGAATAAAGCACCAAATAAAAACCCATGAGATAACTAAACCAAATTAAAATGGTCAATGCTAGAATAGCCATCAACATATAGAGAGAACCAATATTAGTTAATCCAACTATTAACTCCTCTCCTAGGGCCCTAATCTTCTCTGCCATTGCCCGAGGTAATAAAGAGATATTACATATAACATTAAGAATACTACGGGCCTTATTAGGGAATAATAAGCAAAATATACTTGCCAATCCTATGATACCAGCGATAGCTCCAAGTGCTTTAGCGCCTAACTGTAAGTATTCAGGGATAGTAGATGTAGATGGTACAAAAAGTAAGAATATAACAAATAGTCCAAAGACATCAAAAACTCTCTCCAGAACAACACTTCCAAAACCACGACCAAAAGTCTCTCCACTAAATCTTGCCCACAAATAGGGCCGAATAAATTCTCCAGCCCTTAGAGGTAGGATCATGGTAGCCAGATTTCCGATATTTAATGAGTCAAATAAATCCATAAACTTACATCTGGAATTTAGAAGCAACTTCCATCTATAGGCCCTAATCAGAGTTCCAATAAGTAAAATTATAAAAGTTAAAAGTATTGGATATGGATCTGTTGACTTTAAAACCTCCGCAACCCTTGACCAATCAAGACCACTCATTAAATAAAAAAGTAAACCAATACTAATACTTATGGCTAGGATTCCACCCAAACGTTTTGATTTAGCCTGGTGATTGGTGTTTTTATTTTCTATCATTACTTTTCTACTCAATAATTAAAAGAACTTGGACGATTAATACATTAGGTGGCACAAGATGTCATCTGTTGTATTAGCAGTAAAAAACATTGGAGAAGACCATGGAGCAGTATTTGGGTCAGTTTCTCGGGAATCTATTAGAAAATGTTCAAGGAGGAAACTACTCCAGCACATTTTTTTCAGGATTCATATTCTTATTAGCCTTTACCGTTCTAAGCTACCTCCTATTTAGGATCTTATTTATAGCTTTAAAAATCGGAGCTCTAGTAGGAGCCATAGCTATCGTAATATCTATGGGCATGCCTAATGTTGAGAACCAAGGAGTATCTGAACCAAAGAATCAACCTAGTGCGCTAAGAGAACATTCAATTTTAATTCCCAATTTAAGTAATTACTTCTCTGAAGAAAAGCTTAGAGAAGAATTCTTGGCCTTAATTCTTGGTGTAAAATCTAATAAAGATAAAACTTAAGGCTTTCTATAAAGTTGTAGCTGATTTAATATGAGTTAAAAAATGTTAGATCAGCTAATTAACTTCCAAGATTTATATTCTGCCCTACAAGGACTTTTAGGTGGTCAAGCCTCTATGACCACTTATATTATCGTTGCACTGATTCCAGTATGCATATCAGTTGCTATCAGAGAAATGTGGTGCTGGTTTAATAAACAATCAAAACTTGTCTCCAAGATGGAAAGGGTTGAAAAACAACTGATTAAAACAAACCAACTACTAGAAAATCTAGGCAAAGTTCTTAAGGAAGAACGCCATCCCTCTTCAGGAAATAAACCTGAAGCTAAAAGCAAAGAATTTATTCCAACTACGCCCAATGACTATTCTAAAGCCCAAGATGTAAACCCGGAAGATTCAAGAGTTGAACCCAAGTCTCTTGGTGATAGAAAATTCAGTCTTTAATTATCCAAAGACTATATCCTTTCTTTCTCTTAAGGCCTGAATGACATTTCCAATATGAACATCTAAATCTATTTGCATTTCCTCTAAACCCAGTTTTATATCATCTCTTGATACTCCCTTAGCGAATGCCTTATCTTTTAATTTCTTCTTAACAGAAGAAACTTCAAGCATATTTATATCCTTATCAGGCCTAACCAGCACACTGGCATATACTAAGCCGCTCAGTTCATCCACTGCGAATAAAGTCTTAGCTAAATTGGTAACCCGCGGCACTCCGCTATAAAGTGCATGCCCCATTATTGCTTCACACATAATATCAGGATATCCATGATCCCTTAAAATCTGACATCCTACATACGGATGTCCTTCAGGCGTTGGAGTTGGATAATTCTCGTAATCAAAGTCATGTAGTAGCCCTGTATTACCCCAAAGAATAGGATCTTCATTATTTAACTTCGCATAATAAAGCATACTAGCTTCTACGGCATATGAATGCCTAAGAAGGCTGTCTGTTTTAGTATATTCTTTTAATAAATTATGCGCGTGTTCCCTTGTATTATCGTAAATAGTCATCTTGTTTAATTTTTATTGTTATTTAGATTTAGTGACTTCAGTAAGCATTCATTTATTCAATTGCAAGACTTTAAACTAAATGAAGAATCTACAAGTGTACAAATTAAGGACAGCTTTACTACCTTATAACTTATTCACAAAGAATCTAAGTAACTGAATTAATAAGATTCCAAAAGATAAATCCACTTGGCAATAAAATTGCTATTATTTGCCTATCATAGGGAAATAAATTCCCCATGATAATAGGCTAAAGATGGCCTGGGATTGTACTTCAAGGATGAAAGTAGAGTAGGGAAACCTTAAGCGTCATTACTTTAGATTACTGCCATAACTAGAGTATTGAGAAGGCGCTGAGGATACCTACAACAGCCATAAAGATCGTTAAGATGAATGGTGGCTTGAGGTGGAGGTGGTTGATGCGTCTGGATTCATTGGCTTTTTTGCTGTGATGTCTGGGAGTTAGGACCACAAGTTCTAGATCCCCGATGAAATTAAAAAATACAAATGTGGGGGAACATCGTGAAACCAATTATTATACAAAGACTACTACAATCGATTACTGAACTTGAGACTGCTATTAGTAAAGCTAAGATATCCTTTCAAGAAAAAGGGGAAGCTGGTAAGCCACTATTAGATAGAATTGCGCATTACGAGGACATATTGAATAAACAAAAGCAGTTAACAACTGCGCTCTGTGGACATGCTGTCACAGGAAACTGGGATGAAGTTAATAGACACGTTAAGTTGATCAATGCCTTTTCTCTTATGATAAGAGATGATGCAAGAGAGTTACTACAACCACAACTCTCGAACCATGTTCAAACTTACCATGCGGAATACGTGTCTTAGAAGGAATATAAAACCAAAAGAAACCAACACGGAACCACACACTTAAGATGATTATCGGGTACTGGGGGACATGAGTCCCCCAGTTTTTATTTGTCAAAGTTTCCTGCCAATGTTCATAACTGAATTGTATATTCGAGGCTCTTCTTAGGAGACTCTGGTCGTAGCAATACTACCCTATGTTACTAATATCACAGAGTTTCGCATAACAAACTTTGAATTATAACTCTACTTAGCTTATCATGGCACACCTACACGACACCAAAGCCAAATCAGATACACCGTCTACTGTAATAGAAGACTTAATAGACTTACTACCCAAACTGCCGAACCTTAAAGACCTAGGCATTCCTTCTATGCCGCTTGAAGGCTTAGCCAAATTATCAAAACATCAAGAGTTTCTCCAAT
>JBILFC010000214.1:0-5524 GCA_044351785.1 Bdellovibrionota bacterium | reverse complement strand
GTAATATTTTTGTTTTCGATATCAGCTAATTCAACTAATTTGATATCCTCATTACCTAAATACGTCATACCCTCAATAACTGCTATTCCGAAAAAAACTATTGAAACGACTAAAAAGCCTATGGAATTTTCATACTGCGTCTGAAAAGCAAGAAAACTCTCTAAATATTTATCAGTGCCTACCTCACCACTAGACTCTTTTTTCCTAAAGAATGGCAACATACAAAAAGCAATTACAAGAAAGTAAAAAATCATAGAAACAACCCAGGTATATGCAGCCCAGTAAGCTCCAAATAGAGTCATCTCAACCTTAGTCATTAACCTAAAAATTCCAAAATAATAAAATGCTTCTAGGGCACTAATAACAGTTGCGAGGATAACTGCCATTATCTGCGCCTTATCACTCAAATTTTCCAGAGGTTTTTTCATCCCCGTCCTAAATCATTTTAAGATATAAATAAGTTCTACTAGTTAACGAATGAAATGAAGTCATATTAACTATCACCAGCGTAATTTAAACGCTAGATAATATTAGCGATGCCTATATTAGTGAGGTTCGTAATTAGGGTTTCTTCATTAGGTCCCCTTACACTATGCCTCAGAGCCCCGTCCATCCCCCGACGTTAACTCCTTTAAACTAACTCACCTACAACTTTTTTCAAGCCCCAAGTGAACAAACCCTTATTTTTTACGATTACCTAGGTAAAGGATAAATTCGTAAAAATTTAGAGGTAATTCCCATGAAAATGTCTCAACCCCTTAGGATAGATTATCCCGAAGGCCATAGCTCATTTGTCACTAGGCGATTTAGAAACTCTCAGCTCCTGTACGCTAACAACAAAAGCCTAGAATCAAGAGTACTAGGATCTCTAGGTAAGTACCTTAAAAAGTACGATGCCAAGATCTTTGCTTATACCATCTTCGGAAGTCATGACCATCCGATACTACAGTTTAAACCTAAGACCAAGTCTGCTTTTTATAGAGATCTAGGGGCGAGGACCGCTGAAGCAGTTAAGAAGCACGTGCCTAGCTTCGGCACAGGAGCAGTATTTGAGAAAAGACCAAGTGAGCAAGCCATTACAGAGGATATGGGGAGTCACCTTGATAGGCTTATGTATACAATCCTTCAGCCTATACAAGCAGGACTATGTAAAAACCTCTCAGATTACCCAGGGTTTAACTCCTATAAGTACATAATAAGTGGTAAGCCCCTAGAGGTAGAGTTCTTTAACGGAGCTGAGTATAGAAAGGCTAAGAGAAGGAACAAGAATGCAGATCCAGCGGACTTCATAGAACACTATGAGATAATTTTTGAAAAGATCCCAGGATGTGAGGATATGAGTCAGAGGGCATACTCTAAGCTTATTCAAGAAGAGTATAACAAACGAAGAGAAGCCATTATTAAAGAGTTTGATGAGAAGGGATACGTCTGGCCAAGTCCAGAATCACTTAGAAGAACTAAGAGCACAGACTGCGCAAAAAGTCCTAAGAGAAGTACAAGGGAGTCAAAGCGTCCACTAGTACTATCCCTATGTATGGAAAGAAGAGCAGCATTTCTTAATTACTACTTCTCAATACTAGTAGCCTTTAAGAAAGCATCAAGTGCTTATCTATTAGGGAACAGAAATGCAGAATTCCCAGAAGGGACATGCATCCCGCCTGGGCCTTGGTGCTAGAAGGATAAGAACAGCAACAACTACAACAAAAACAGAAGTAAAAAGCTTACAAGATGTAGAGACTTGTCCAGAGGCCAATTTTAGGGCCTATTTTCTTATAATTGGACCTGCTTCAAAAAGAAAATATAGGACAATTCATCGCTAAATTTAAAAATGTTCAATTTATGAGGGTTGATTTCAGAGAGTTTAAGACTAGCCTCTGAGGCTAGTTTAAATGGCCTTCGGGGATTATCCTTGTAGGGCAGGATCTTGGGGGCTAAGGAAGTAGGTAGGCTGCTATGCATTAGCATAGGTCTTCAATAAAGAAGACAAAGAATCAATTCAATCATCAGGAAGTACAATGGAACTGCTACGACTAAAAGAAAGTTCTCCATCTTCCATGTTAGGGAAACATTTAATACATGAATAATAATTCCGCCAATTAGTCCTAAGATAAAACCCAGGGGTACAAAGAATGCAAATTCCATCCCCACTCCCAGACCTTCAGTGCAAGGAGGCGGAGTAGCAGGGCATGATATCAAGTTAATATGTGCGATAGTCGCAATAAGCGATATACCCAGACCTAAAAGAGCGCCGAAATATATCCTAGAAAATAGATTCTTAAGTTTCATTAACGGAACACACCTTCCCTATGATCAAAGCAATCGTAAAATTAAAATAAGATTAAAGCAATATATTAACATCTTGGATGAGGTAAATAGTGGCTTACTTCGCCTGCTGACCTTGCACTACTTACTAAAATACATCTAATTCAATCTCGATATATTAGACTCATCCCGACTTCATCTCCATACTGTCTACAATAATTCAAAGAACAACTCAATTTATCGTCTATTAAAAATTCTAAATTCATTAGGTCGGGATGTTGATATAGTAGTAAAAAAAGAGAGGGAAAGATTAGGCCGGGTGGGATGAGTTTAAGACTAGCCTCTGAGGCTAGTTTAAATGGAATGTGTAGAATCTGGATTACCGAAAAATGGGACTAATGGGATCATATAGAAAAAATCAAGTTACGTGCTTAAGTTTTATAATAGATTTTGGTCCATCCTTAAAGTTTCAACGATAATATTATGAACCTATTAATGTAACAAAACTTAGCATTAAAATTATTATTGACTTAATGTATCGATATGGATACAATAGGAGAGAGACCTTATGCAAGACATTAGAAAAGTAAGGTTTTACAAGACGTTATCAGGTAAGGAACTTTTTAATGACTGGTATAACTCTTTAAAAGATAAAAGAGCTCGCCTACAAGTAGCTGGTAAATTACGCCAGTTACAGAATTCTTCTTTTAAGAACTACTCTTCCGTAGGGAATGAAGTATTTGAGATTAGAATATTTTTAGGTCCTGGGTATCGAGTATACTTTGGTTTTGAAAGTGAAATTATAATTGTAGTGCTTTTAGCTGGGGATAAAAGTAGTCAGGCTAAAGATATAAAGAAAGCAACTAAACTTTGGAGGGATTTTTTAAATGCCAACAACAGAATTTAAAGACAGCGCTATCGCTAACGACCTCAAAGATATTGAGTTCGCTTCAGCATATTTAGAACAAGCCTTGGAAGAAAGCGTACAAGACTTTATCATAGCGATAAGAAACGTAGCAGATGCCAATGGTGGTATTGGCAAACTTTCTAAATTATCTGATCTAGGAAGAGAAAGTCTCTACAAAAGTCTTTCTCAAGAAGGTACTTCTAGTCCTTATTTTTCTACAATCCATCAAGTACTTGACGCACTTGGATTACAAATTATGATACAACCAAAGAATACTGAAAAAGAGGTAGCTTAATTTAAAAATTAGGGCCCAAAGTACCTATGTATTGATAGCCTACATCGCATCATAAATTACCACTTTATCAAAAAGCACTCTAAACTCTTCTAAGAAAGCTTTATGCAAGTCATGTACTTGATAAATATCATGCCCTTCTAGATCTTTAAAAATGATATTTAATGAAAAGGTATAAGTCGTATCAACTACCGCTCTAGAAATCGGCGCAGGAGTTCCGATATAAAGTTCTTCCACCGTTTCAACCCCACGAAGCGACTCAAGCCCCGCTCTAAAAGCTAACTTTTGTTCTTCAGTTGTTTCAGGTTTTAACCAAAATAAGACGTGATGAGTTAGCATATATTTGATTTCCTTATTATTAATTAAAGCTTTATAATTGAATTGGTCTCAGAAAAACAATAAAAAACTAAGGAACTCAATATAGAGTCCCTTAGCGAACACTCAACCAAATAAAAAAACCCTCAGTAGGGTCAGTTGTCGGACTTAGGCTTTTCAGGAAGGCGCACTTTCGCTTGCAAACTAAAGTCCTTAAAACGCCTCTTCTCAAAGCCGGCAGCGGCAAAACAGTAAGCTCCTCCAATGCCGACAAGGCTACCGAAACCAAGCACTTTCCAATCCAAAGAGGCTCCTCCGCAAAAACACATGAACAATACGATCCCAAACCCCAAAGCCATACCCTTGAATACGGCATGGCTCAGGATGTCAAAGTTCGTTTCTCTCCACGGATCCATTTTAAACTCCCTGACAAAAAATCACTTAAAACCCTCACTTTTACGCTTTGGCAGCAAAAATCAGAGCTTTATAATTTAAAACCATTTCGATGAATTATAAGGAATTTAAATAAGTTATGCAAATTTATACAATTTGATATAGGATCAAAATATGAAAAAACTATCTCTTATTTTAATAGCTTTGGGCATTTCTGCTGGGGCCTTTGGCGCACATGGATTAAAAAACTTGGTTAGCGCAGAGAGGCTTGAAGTATTTAAAACTGCCTCTCAATATCAAATTACTATTTCAATACTGTTACTTTTCTTAGCTTCAAATAGTGACTTACCTAAACTGCCCCTTAAAATACTAGCTGCTGGTATTATAATATTCTCATTCTCACTATACTTACTTGTAATTCTTGATTTGCCAATTCTAGGAGCAATCACACCAATTGGTGGAATTACTATGATAGGAGCAATTTTATATTCTGCTTATTTGATTAAGTAAACAGATAGATAGTTTTAAGTCGATGGCTGCATAGCCGGAAAAGCTTTAAAGAATGCTGGGCAGTCCCCTTCTTTCATAATCTGCTTTAGCATTATTACATTAGTAACAATCCCAATAGTAGCTACAATAAGAAGAGGCAAGGATTGGTTCCAAGCAAATAATTCGAATTTTCCAATTCCATAACAAAATGCACAAACATTTGCCATAAAGTACATAGCATAGCGATCAAACTTAACAGCCTTGCACGCATTTTTACTATTCTCAATATACTGACTACGCGTTGCTATGGGAATTAGAATTAAGGAGGTAAGAACAGGTAGAATCGTATTTATGTATTGATATTCAGAAAGATCGAATCTAAATAGAAGAATCATTGCAAGGAACAGTATAAATAAAGCTGTAAAGGTTCTGATAATTGGCGTTTCTTCGGAATAAAAAAGAAATTGCAATAGAACAACTAATGCAAGTAAAACTCCAATCCCTTTAATAGAAAGGATCCACCAATCAGTAGCCCCGAAGCCACAAGCGAACAATAACCAAGGAATCTTCCCATATAAACGAATCTCGGAATCAAAAAGACTTAAACCAGAAACTGAACGGCGATTACAATTATGCTTGATCTGATTAATAGTCCCAAGACTAGAGAAAATACAAGACAATAACCACAAGGCACCAAAAACTGAATTAACCATTTACACCCTCTAAGACAAACTCTTCCGCTCGATAGTGTATCTATCTTTCTGTAATTTAAATTTAGTTATGTGAGTTGTTAGGGGGAGTGTCCTGATATGTTTTTCGTAGAAAAACATATCAGGACACTCGGAAAAGGAGGGGTCATATTCAAC
>JBILFC010000213.1:0-5527 GCA_044351785.1 Bdellovibrionota bacterium | reverse complement strand
TAATACCCTGGGAACGCCGACCTCTGGTCGGCTATGATAAATAAACCACTTTCATTGCCGACCAGAGGTCGGCGTTCCCAGCTATCAAAATTCATAAATTGGAACATACAAGAAGAATTATTCTCTTTTCTCTTAGGCCTCTGCGGTTGATCTAAGCGAAAAGAGAGTCTTAAGGTTGTTCTTAAGGTTCTAGTCTTTTTTGATTTGTTGGAATGGCTCGTAAGGGGAAAAACAAATGCGACCTAACAGAAGAAGAGAAAGAGTCATAATTTTTTCTAGAGACAGAAAGATACTACTACGAGAGACAAGAAATAATTTTGCACCACTCCTAGATTTTCTTCAAGAAAATGCTTGCGTGACATTTGCGCGGTTTGATCACCTAAGCCTTCGTTGGAGGATCCAAGGCTATGTTCAAGGAGCAAGGGGCAAAAAGTACTTCCGAGTAATTGGCTCTGAGTCCGTTGGAAGAATTTATCTGGCAAGCCCTGCAGAGGAATGGAAATCTCAACTTGAACTTTTACCTTCGGGTCAAATCGCCGGTAAGATCCTGCATCTCACTTCATAAGTTCCTTTGGCATAGATGTGTTACGACAACTTTTCACCTCTTTTTCAGGAGATTCTCAATGAGTTCTCAAGTCCTTTCCACTAGGGCGCCTGTGTTTTTAGTTCGAGCTCCCAAGGGACGAATTCAAGCACGGACAACAGCCCCAAATCTACACGAAATTCGCAAAAGTAGATTTCAGTATTCCAGTTTAATTATCGAAATGTTAAGAGATTCCCGGTTCGATATCGCGTACTCAGGGTTTCTTTCGCATGGTCAGGGCTGGAATATGCTTCTTGTCGCCCGTGGGCTCAGAATCCTCATAAAGAAAAAAGGGTTCGGAGCTATCACGGTGTTTGTTTTTAAGAAGGAAGGCGCTTTCTGGACAAAACAGGAGAAAAGTTATTCTTGCGATACGGAATGTTCTGAAGTTCTTTCTTTTGTTCAAAGTGCCTAACTATCGAATCTTTCATGATCTAATGATTTTGGAAATAGGGGGCGGCTAGGCTTCGCTCTCCTCAACTTTCTCGAGTTCCAAACTTTTCTGGGAGTTCTAAACATGTTTAGGGTAATAAAAAGGTTAACTGGGCCGGGCGTCAACCGACGTTGCCAAAAAGCAAGGATACTTCGGAGCGCTTTTTGTGACCTGTATTGCGAAATTGAAAGAGCTGGCATTGTAATGGAGCGCGTCGGTTACTATGTACGGTATCTTCGCTGGACCTTCCTGCTAAGAGTGCCAAATGCCCCCGACAGAGATAAGATGTTATTTAAAGTTGAGGGCACAGGAAACACGTGCAGAATAACGGTAATTACATTTCCCTCTGGACAACAAAATTTCAAAACGCTACCTCACCGAACAAACATTAATGATGTTGTAGGCAAGCTAACATCCTTACTCGTCCCTACTAACAGCTAAACATCGCGTCAGATTTTCACCTCGTTTATTGAAAGAATTCCAATGCTCGCAGAAATCGTTTCGACAAGAGATTCGCACCTGTTATTTCTTTCTCCCAAGGGCAGAACACACCGAGGAAAGGTAAGCAAAGCTTTTCTTCGAAAGTCCAACAGAAGCAGGATAGAATATGCACAGCTAGTTACAATACTGGACTCACTTTGTAATGCTCTCGAACTTAGTTTTTCTTACGGGGGATACGATCGGAGATCATTATGCTGGCGAATACAAATTTCCAAACCTGGGTTTCATTGTCTCTTGAAAAGAAATCAGTTGGATGGAATTACTGTGTACTGCGCACGTAAAACTGCTAAAAACAAGTGGAAACGATACCAGCGGTATTTTCCGCCCAACTCTGAACATTCACAAATTGCGGATTTTATTCGTGCAAAGTCTTCTGAAGTTGTGCTTGCATGAATATCAAAGCAAACCCAGGGGGCAACTAGCGATCGCCCCCTAATTTTTTGACTCTCTTTTCCTTTCATCATCCATGCTATCTTTTACTTTTTGCAATTCAATAGCAAAAAATATATCATTGAAGCTCCACTAAAAACTAAGCAATTTTTAAATTCCATGCCAACATACACCTACCAAAACCTTCTAGAAATGTGCACTAAGTCCCTTCTAAAATCTGGCATCAGTGAAGTCATGGCAAGAGACACAGCGGAAGCTCTTGTGTTAGCTGAAGCTCAAGGAATTGTCACTCATGGTCTTTCTAGAATTTCTCAGTACAAAGGACACATCAGTAACGAAAGAGTAAACATAGAGGCCTTTCCTAAAATTATTAAAGACACAGGAAGTGCGACCTTAATTGATGCTGAGTGTGGCCTTGCATTTTCAGCTTGTAAACTAGCTGTTAAGATGGCGGTTGAAAAAGCTAAAACATTCGGAATAAGCATTTCCTCTGTCACCAACAGCCATCATGCAGGTGTGATGGTTGATCATCTAAGACCGCTCATCTCTCATAGCTTTGTAGGACTTTCTTTCTCAAATGTATCTGCAGTGATGCCCGTTCCGAATGGCAAAAAAGCGATGTTAGGCACTAATCCAATTGCCGCAATTTTTCCTAGAGAAGAAGGCAAATCTCCCTTGATGATAGACATGGGTCTAAGTGAAGTTACTAGAGGACAAGTTGCTAAGTATCAAAGTGAGAATAAAGAAATTCCTCTTGGCTGGGCACTAGATAAAAACGGAAATCCAACTACATCTGCGAAAGAAGCAATGGATGGTTTTATGATGCCATTTGGATCAAGTGGCGGATCTAAGGGGGCAGTTTTAGCACTACTTGTTGAGCTTCTTACAAGTGTTATCGTTGGATCTGCTTTTAGTTATGAAGCAAGTAGCTTCTTCAAGGACGAAGGAAATAAACCACGAATTGGGCAAACATTTATTGTAATCAATCCAGACTTCCTAGCCGGAAAAGCTTCTTACCTAAGTAGACTAGAAGAATTTATAAGCGAAATGCTTTTAGACGAAGGAGTAAGAATTCCAGGAGAAAGAAGGGAAGAAAAGCTAAAACAATCGCTGGAGCATGGAGTAGAGATTAGTGATGCTAGCTTAAAATTGTTGATGGGGTAGGAAATTTGGCTTGCCTGCACCCTTTCCTTGCAGACGAGTATACCCCTCACGGTTTAGTTTTTCGCACTTTAGTACCAACTTCTAGTTGAGTGAAGGGATATAGCGGAGCGCTAGCGAAGCCATATACAAACATACTGCTCACAGAGAACCTATTAATAGGGGGGTGAGGGGTATATTTATTTTAGAGCTAGTCGCCTGACAGCTCCTGCGCATACTGCTATTTCACTTCAATAAATTTCCTATACGAAAATTTATTTCGTGAGCAGTATACTCTGACGGCGGAAAGAGTGAAGGCAAGCCAAATTAATCGATCGTTATTAAAACTAGACTTTACTTTTTTCTTTGGTCCCTCAAAGCCTCATCAACCTCGGACTCACTAGTCCAAGAATTTATACAAAAATCTAAATCATTATAAAGAGGGGTCTTCGCTACCACAAAACGATCCTCTAAAGCTTTAATAATAACTTGATTAAGACTCAGTTGCTCGTCCCGCGCATTTTTACGAAGAAGTTTATCAAGTTCTGGTGGAACCTCTCTAATTGTATATTGTGATGATTGTTTCTTAGCCATACCTACATTATCTGCAGTTTAAACAGGCGTGGCAAGTAAAAAGTAGGCTAGCTAAAGCAAATCAGCAAGTAAAGAGCCTAGAAATAGCAATGAAACAACATATATAAAGTAAAGTATCGGAGCAATAATTGCCACGCCCAAGCCCCTTGTTTTGAATAAATAGACTGGGATAACAGCATACAACCCAATCCAAACGAACATTCCTAAATCAAATGGAAGCTTATAGTTTTTATGAATAGAGTCCTTCTTAATCCAATCCACTACTTGCCACAAAAAGGCGATACTAATTACCAAGGTGCTTTTGGAATCTGTAATATTATTTCCCCAAAAATAGCCCGTTACTAAACAACCATACGCAGTTAAGACTAGTAAAAATAGTAGTGACTTAGTTTGCTTCTGCATTGTGGTAATTAACTCCCTTACCTAAATTATCCCTAAGACCCAGAGGTAAGAGTCAGTGAGCTGTAACCATGTCTTACATGTTTAATAAATTTCAACATATCAGCATCACCAGAATCAATTCTATCAATAAGCCAGTCTAAACTTTCTACCACTAAGAGAACAGAAGGTTTAACTTGTTCTAATAACTTGTCATCTAAACGATATTCACATAATTGACAAAATGCTAGGGCATTTTCGGCACTAAAATCTTTTTTAAGTGCGTCAATTAAACAATCGATATAAAAATTGAAGGCGACAGGGCCCATAAACATAAAATCTTCTTGATATCTCGCAAAATCAGATATCAGCATTTCTTTAACTTCTAATTTAGTTTTACCTAGGAAATTATGACATGCTCTAATTTCATCTAAATCACCATAAACTATAAAGTCAGATTTTATCGGTAACGCTTTTTCTTTCATATAATATTATCTCTGTTATTCTGTGGGGTAAGAACCCAGCCCCAAATCTTAACCACAACTTAACAATTAAGAGCACTATCGTACATAAAAATTTAGCATTAATTAATAAATCACGAGGAGATCCCACTAGCGTAGCACCATCGAAGGGCGAAACAACTATTTTCTGCTACCCAGCCTGTGTCCGCCGTCAGAGTACTCGTCTGCAAGGACATAGGCTGGGTAGCAGAAAATAGCTCAATCTTTTTAGAACGTTTAATGACATAAGGCTTGTATCAATTATATACATAGATTAGAGTCGAATCATATCATTAGAAAACTCGCTGATCCTACGTAAACATTAAGGTAACCCTAGGCCTTCTAAAGAATATGGAAACATCAATTTTTAGATTATGCTTTTTCTTAGCATTATCAACTTCGGCTTGTAGTATTCTAAACACAGACGAAACAGTCAAAAACAAGTCTGTATTTAATGTCCGTGAAATAGTCCTTAATGAAGATACTTTTATACAATACGGCAGATCAAAGCTTATAACATTTGATATCCCCTCCGGCGTAACTATCTTACGCGATTGCCCAAACGCTAGATTAATCGCAACCGTTCATAATTCACCTAATAACATAAAGATTCCTTCTAACGAGGCTGAGCTATCATTCAAACCTGAACGAATAGATTGTCAAAATTACAGGCAAAAAATAATAAGAAGCAGAAAAGTAGTCGGAAGGTTAAATGGAGAGGGACTTAGAGGTGTCCATACTCACATTTATGGACCTAAAGGAGTTGGTGACGCTGGGAGATTTGGATTTTCACTTAATGCTGGTAGTAAAGGATTCTTAGAACTTGAATCGGTGGGAGATCCTTATTCGCACGAAGATGGTATGATGTAGGCTGTAGAACAACTCTTTAAGCTGTTAAGGCTAGTAAAAATAGTAGTGACTTAATTTGCTTCTGCATTGTGGTAATAAACAATACTCCGTAGCATAGGGCTTAACTTAGATCCCTATTTCCCTCTTCGCCTCTTAATC
>JBILFC010000212.1:0-5571 GCA_044351785.1 Bdellovibrionota bacterium | reverse complement strand
ATTGATAACCCTATCTTCATTAAATTCTTTCGCACAGGAATTTTCTATCCCACTAGACAAGATGACAACAATCCCTTTAGCAACAACAAACGATGAAATTTCCATTACGGTAGGAGGACGAAGTAGCTATTGTTGCACCATTTACCCCCAAGCTCTAACCGCAACTACTAATTATTATCTCTCAGCTGTAACAGCAATTACTACCGTAGCTAGAGGTAATGAGTCCCCGAGCTTACATCCTAGCAATAGTGACGTAAGTAGTCGCAGACTATGTTTTTACATACCAAATACTAGTCTTGTTGGCGGCAGGAAATTTAAATTTAACAATTTTACGACCAGCGTCGATACCGATGTACTGTGTCAACAAACTACCCTTAGAGGAAATTACAATACTAGCGTAAGTGAATTTAATTTCCTTGAAATTACCTCCGTAGCTGGTTCTACTGGTAGGACGAAAGTATCTGGTCAGGTTTTCTTAACTCGCATCAACGGTAGCACACTAGAATCAAATTTCGAATTTAATTATGATACCAGCCCTGTCGCAAGAACTGATATTTCTATTCATGACCTTCTAGGAGGAGCTGCCGATTTCGGTCAAGTTATTATAATTCATGATGGATCTCCCGGGCAGGTTAAAGCTAGAGTAAGTCAATACGATGTAACATCCACATCCCCACTTAACTTTACTTTAGTCGGTCAAGAGGCTCTAAATTAGGAAGCATTATAATTCCGAATATCGAATGTAACGCCAGCAGAGATTCTTAAATCTCTAGCTGGCTCAACGGTCTTCGCCAGAGACAATTTTAAATCGAGGCACCCTCTCCCCCTTCCACTCCACCTCCCGTCTAAAATCCTCTAACTCTCTTAACCAAATACTACCTTTAGGAAAGGTTGCATCATATAATTGTTCATACCGAACAAACAGCTTAGGAGGTGGGTCATCGGGATATGAAGTTGCATCAATATCGATGCTTAGAACTAGGTAATCGCCACCTTTGTAGTGGGACCATTTAGACCCTAGAGGGACGAATCTCTCCGCTTGGGTTTTTAAATTTATTAAATCCATGCTCATTTCAATTTATTCTAAGAAATTATTTCTATGTCATCCTGTAACATCCAACTAAAAATTACGATAATTAAGATATATCTCAAAGCACTTAAATATTTCAGTTATTTAATTATTATAGGCACTTAGAATGAATAGCATAAAAACAATCAATTTCGAATTTCAACTTATACACAAAATATGCGTTGAAATTTATCACAGAATCTGTGATAATGTAAAAATGTCAAAGAACATCACCCTCTCTATCGACGATGAACTACTTGTATTTGCAAAGTCGCTCGCTAGCAAACAATCAAAGAGTCTATCTAAATACATCGCTGATCATTTTAAAGAAATAAAAGAAACTGAAGAACAGTCATCAGAAGCTCTAAAGCGATATCAATCTCGCAAAGATCTTTTTCATAGTGGTGGTAAAAGAACTTGGACGAGAGATGAATTGTATGAAAGATAAGTTTTTCCTAGATACGAATATACTAGTTTACGCAAAAGATGCCGATGCTGGGAATAAAAAAGAAATTTCTCAAAGCATCATAGAGAAATTATGGCGCGAAAATACTGGAAGAATAAGTTATCAAGTCCTTTCAGAATACATGGTCGTTCTAACTAAAAAATTCAAAGTCGACTCCCATATTGCACTTGAAGAGATAGAAGACTTAGAAACTTGGAAGCCATGCCCTATTAATCAACAAGTATTTAACAGAGCGAGTCGTATATTTAAGCAGTATAAGTTATCTTGGTGGGACTCTCTGATTATCGGAGCAGCGGAAGAAAGCAAGTGCTGTATACTGTACTCAGAAGATCTAAGCCACGACACAGTATACAGCACTGTAAGAGTTATAAACCCCTACGTAGTCTAGCAAACTACTTCAAAGGCTTATAAATTGCATCTCTAACATAACTGGCTACTTGCCGACCTTGCGCTAATCCACCCTTACAGTCAAAATCAAAATGAATTCCAAGATAAATTCTACTTCTACAATTCTCCAAATCTGCTTCACTTAAATTGTTAAATGATCTAGGATGTAGAGGTCTCACATTCCCTTCGTTGTCTCTGGTCTCTCCGTTATATTCATCTGATACGAATGTAAATGGAACTTCATCAGTCCCAAAGTCTTCTCTCAATACCTGAAATATAGCCGCACCAAAGCCAGCATGCCCTGATGGGTATGATGGAAACGGAGGCGTGAAATTAGGACCTGATGCGTTAGATAATGGGGCACCTAATGGAATGAAATTTTCATCCCCTGCAGTTAAAGGATTATTATCACCTTTACCTGTAGGCCCTGTGCCTGCATCAGCTTCTCTAATTGCAGTTACTGGTCTCCATACATCATAAAAGAACTTAGAATCCCATCCAGCAATTGCATCGTCTGCCATTGCCACATTTAAAACTGCTAAAAGTCTTGCTAACTGAGACACATTATAATTTCTTTCTTGAGCTAACTGAACAGCGATCTGATTATATAGCCTTGGAGGTGCGCATAAGCTTGGCGTTCCATCATACGCCCAGAATATTCCAGCTGCCGTCTGATCTGCAGTTCTTTCTGTAGGCGTTAAAACACCATCTCCTCCTAATCTCACGACTTCATTATAATCTTCTGCATATTTAGCTGAATCCAAAGCAGGGGGTGGGGGCAATCTAAACTGCTCTGCAGACTGCATCACAAAAGGTGTAATAAATCTTGCGGTAGAACCAATTACAGGCTGATCAGGATTAATAGGATCTTTCCTCCAGCGACCTGGTTCTTGGCTAAAAATATACTCGATAGGATTAATAACTTCACTTACTCCAGACCTATCATTAGATCTATGTTGAAGTATCGCCTGAGCTCTCTCTCTTCCGAGCTTAATTCCCGCTGTTTTAGCTTTTCCATCTTCAACTGCCGCTAAAGAGTCTACAAGATGCTTATTGAAAGTAGCTACCTGAGATGGCCATAGATTAACTAATGTATCATGCGCCGCCTGTGAAACAGCTGCCTTAATTGAAGTTTCAGGATTAACACTTTCAACTGGTAAGTAGCTTTCAAATTCACCTGTAATAGCAGCTACCGTATCGGCAATAGCAATGTGCATTATCGCCATCGCTCTTGCTGAACGTACCGGACCAATCTGCTCACCAAAAACTCTACTATCACCAGCTGCAGGTCTCTTATGATCTAGGCCAGAAGCATCAATCGCAACTCTATTCCAGTGGGCGACCCATGAAAATCTTGTATCAGGACTTGGATTATCAGCATCTGTCCTGATATCCCCAGATCCTCCCCCTCCACAAGCACTGGCAGTTAAAATGAGAAATAACGCAGATAGGAAAACTACTCTCTTAAGATTGTTGATTTTTCTTTCCATATAGTCTATTGATCTCTAATCTACTCATTACTCAATGCCTTAATTTAAATCGACGAAGTATTAAACTAAATTTAATACATGATTTTAATAACTTAAGTGCATTTTGCGGTTTTTAAGCCACGCTTCATACCAAACTTATGCATTAATTGTCAAAGAAGTGCCTTTTAAAGTATTGTTGATGCTCTATCTGCTTATGGCTCATCGTAATTGAACTTATTTTCAAGTACCTAGAACTATGAGATTTAAAGCCAAATTATACAATTAATTAATACCCCCATGACGGAAAGCAAAAATACAGTTTCAGCAGTAGACACAATTCAGAAACTTCGCACTTCTATCTCTAAAATTATCAAGGGACGATCTGACACTATAGACTTAGTTCTTACTGGCTTATTTGCAGATGGGCATGTTTTATTAGAAGACTATCCAGGATCAGGTAAGACCACGTTAGCAAAAACTATTGGAGGATTAATTGATTGCTCGTCTTCTTCAAGTAATGACATTGTTCCATTTAGAAGAGTTCAGTTTACACCGGATCTACTACCCTCTGATGTCTTAGGAGTTAATATCTTTGAACCTAAGACAGGCACATTCAGATTTCAACATGGACCAATATTTTCTCATATTGTTCTAGCTGACGAGATGAATAGAACTGGCCCTAAAGTGCAGGCAGCTTTTCTAGAGTGTATGGCCGAGAGACAAGTTACCATAGACAACAAAACATATCCTCTAGATGATTTATTCTTTGTACTTGGAACCCAGAATCCACTAGATCTAGCCGGCACGTATCCCTTACCTCAAGTACAACTTGATAGATTCCTTTTAAAAGTGCCAATGAAGTATGTAGATAGAAAATCAGAACTTGATATTCTTAAATCTGCAAATGAAATTCAAGATGGAGTTAAACACATCTCTCCTGTAGTAACTAGGGAAGCTATTCTAGCTTGTAGAGAAGTTGTTAAATCCGTACACTTAAAAGATGAAGTGCTAGAGACTATCGTTGACATAATTCAAGACACAAGAACTAATCCAGCCTTTCAGTATGGAGCGTCCACAAGAGCTGGAATTATGTTTAAGAATGCATTACAAGCTTATGCTCTAATCAATGGAAGGGATTATACTACAGAGGATGACATACAAACGTTAGCGCCCTATGTCTTACTTCATAGAGTAAAGATTAAAACTAATTCAGAAAACATCTTAAAAGTATTTAATGACTTTATTGCAAGCCATGTTGAAACCTTAATTAGAAAAGTTGCCTAGTTATTATAAACTATATCAACTCCACTTGGTGGGCTATATATAAAATGTTTGTCCTCTACGGGTTCTTTAGTCCGAACATTAGTAAATACAAACTGTGTTAATGTATCACCTTGATCCAAGATCTTGGCCCCTGATGGTATAAAATCTGACTTAGATACAAGCAAGGAAAAGGATTTAAAACTTGAAGACTGGCTCTTAGGTTTCAATTCAAATAAATATCCCTCTAAAGTCTGACAGGTAGAGATAAGATCAAAACTTGAGCTTAACTCGCCAAGTCCTAATAAAAAAGATACTGGGACATCAGAGCTGAAGCTCTTGGTGAGTTGACCAACTGTTACTTGATTAACTTTAGGTTCATAAAACCAGACTGTCTCCCCATCACTAATAAACCGTTGCACATCCGGTAGCTTATAGTTCCAGTCCATTTTACCAGGCTTTTTAAACACGATCTCACCAGAACTTTCAATATCATCTGTCATTCCTAAAATTCTAGAATACTGAGAGAAAGAAGCTTTAAGTGCGCTCACTCCCTTATAAGAAGACTGAGTCTTATCAAGATATTCAGAGCCCAACTCCTTAGAGATTGGCGCTTTACAGGTAAAAGCCTTTACCCTAAGATCCCCTGTTTCGCCAGCAGCTATGTCTCCAGAATAAGCTAATATACTGAATACATAAGCCATTACAGTAGCAAATAAGAAATTTATTTTAATTAAGTAATTCATCATGTTATCTATTTTTTATGGAACAAATGCTTGACTATTTTTCTATTTTTTATTACTAGCGTCGAACAAATTTTAAAGTAATTAAGGAGCTTCAAGGTATCATGTCTTTTGAAATGTTCAAATCAGGAAAACTTCACTTCTCCAAAGTTGAAGTAGCAGTTATGAGATCACTTG
>JBILFC010000253.1:0-4515 GCA_044351785.1 Bdellovibrionota bacterium | reverse complement strand
CTCCTTGCACAATCTCCATAGTACTAAGTTCAAGATTCTTTCTCTTAAGCTCACTAAGTAACGTAAACGTAGTAGATGGTTCAGGTAAAGATCCGACTCTTAGCCCCTTAAGATCACTTGGCTTCTTTATAACTGGTACTTCAGGTCTATTAGTATACCCCGTCAGGCCTAAATTAGTAATCATCATAGCTACTGTCTTAGCCTTTATGCCCTTTTCAGCGGCGATGGAAGTAAATACAGGATCTCCTACACCAAAGTCAGCCTCTCCACTTAAAACTGTAGCAAAAATTTGATCATCATTTCCTGCAAAGATTAAATTTACATCTAAGCCTCTTTCTTTAAATAAACCTTCTTCCATCGCAACGTATAGAGGTAGATAAAGTAAAAACTTTGCTTTTCCGTACTGAGCAACATTAACTCTTCTGAGAGTACTTTCTTGATGTTCTGCTGATTTACAAGATATAAATAAGGATAAAATTACGATGATTAGATATAACTTTCTCATAAACTACTTTCCTAAATAGATTTCCCAATTCTTACCTAGAATCATACCCGCCTTTTCAAGAGTTGAAAGAGTTACGGAATGATTAGCTGGATCTAAGAGTCTATTAACTACAGCCCTACTAGTTTTCATTAGTTCCGCCATCTTAACTCGACTTATGCCTTGATAAGCCATTTCTCTTTCAATTTGATAGGCGATCATCTGCTTCAGAGAAGCTTTTACATCCTTTAACTCTTTAGTTTCTGTCACTTATCACCTATCAGTTAAATTTTAACTTGCTTATGTGTATCTTTTTTGATACGTTTTAGCATAGCATGGTAAAATAGTCAAGTTAGGAAGACGTGGTCAAACATATAAAAGTAGCTCATTGGGGATATCAACATCTATTATACCTGCCCTTCTATATTGCCCTGCATAAGGGACTCTTTAGAAAACAAAATCTAGAAATTGAGGTTCTATACAGCGGTAATGATCAGGATGTATATAAAGATGTTCTTAAGGGGAAGGTAGATTTTGCTATTAGCGATCCTCTCTTCAGCATAAAGAACAACAAAGTTACTTGCGCTGGGATTGTCGTAAACAGAATTGGAATTTGGGGTTTAACCCATAATCCTGCAATAAAATCTATTAAAAGAATTGAAGATTTTGTGGGCTTAAGAATTGGTTCTCTGCCCAGTCCTGCCACAACCTATGCGCTAATCGATAACTTAAAATCTTCCAATAAGAGACTTCTAAAATCAATGAAGATCATAGAAGCCCCAATAGGTTCACAACAATCACTTTTAACATCTAATAAGGCTGATATTGTACTTGATATAGAACCCATGGTTTCTCTTGCCGAATCTCTGGGACTGAAACCTGTACTGTCACTAGCAGATTACTATCAAGACTTTGCCTTTACTGGAATTACTCATCAGACTTCCCTACTAAAAACTAATCCTGAATTAGTAAAAAACTTCATGATCGCAATAGATAAGGGACTAAAACTCGCCCTTACAGACAAGAAAACCTCCCTAAAAATCGCTCAAGAAGTCTTTAAAACTTACGAACCAAATATCATAATGAAAGCTTACGCTCGTCTTCTAAAAGCAAAGGTCTGGCCGGATAATTCAGAGATAGATAGCAAAGCTTGGGAAAGCGCTAGGAAAATAAAAAATTAATGAAACTTCTCCGACCTCTCTAAATGCTTTAGACAAACATAAGCCGATATTACGCTACCTAAAAGCCCTATGGATATAGATAATGTTGTCCCATATGGTATCAGCAAATAATGAACTATTACGGCAAAAACACATGAGTTCCACATGCCTGCTACAATGAAGGGTAAAGCTAAAGATCTTGCAAAACTTAAACCTCTCACCCAATACGCGATAGTAAAACTAGAATATGTAGCCACGGGAAATGCCGCGAATATCCCACTCATTTCCGGTCCTGTAATTTTTGAAAAGAAAACGCATAGACCTACAACAAGTCCAGAACATAGTCCTCGTAAAAATAGCTGACTAAAGCGATACTTAACTTTTTCACCTTTATAGAAAACGTAGTCTCCCATGAAGGCCATTCCGAACCGAGCGACTAGAAAACATATAATAAACGAACTTATAGAAACTATGATGTTGAAAGGTAGTAAGAATCTTAAAATTAAAACTCCTAATAGCCACAAAATAAAAGAACCTATTGCACCTTTAATAAAAGAATCCTTGGATAACACATAGTAACTAAAAACTGTGAGGCCATAAACGGCAAGACTTGCAGGAAGGTACCCTAACGCATTCTTTGCAAATTCAGCATCCTTACCATAAATTAGAAAAATTGAAGTAACTAGCAAGGTAGTTGGAAAGCCACCAACAACCCCACCTATTCTAGAACCAAGCCGCTCCGCTAAATAGGTAGCTAAAATAACAACACCACCCCCTACGATGGAGGCAGATATTATTTGTAATATATCAATCGCTTGCAAAACAGGCCTTAAAGTTATAATTAATTTTCACCAATCACCTAACAAATATTTATGTATATCTCAATCAACCCCGCGACAGAAGAGATAATAGCTAAATACGAGCTTTGCTCTGAGAAGGAACTTGAAGTAATTCTTAATAAATCTCAAGTTGCTTTTAGTTCCTGGAGGAAGGTACCACTTCAAGAAAAGTTGAAAGTTGTTTCCAAGCTAAGTTCCCTCTTAGACAGAGATGAAAAGAAAATTGGAAGAATCATATCCAATGAAATGGGTCGAGTTATCAAAATGGCCAATTTCGAAGTCACTAAACAAAAACTTTTCTGCGAGCATGCTCTATCAAGAGCAGAAATTATTTTAAAAGGCGCCAAAGTCCCTAATCCTGGCGTAGATGCTACTATGATACTAGAGCCACTAGGAATCATTTTTGCTATTACCCCATGGAATTTCCCTTTTGCTACTTCTATCAGATTAGCACTCCCTGCTCTTTTAACTGGCAACACTGTAATACTAAAACCCGCTCCAAATGTAACAGGCTCTGTACTCGCATTAAGAGATATTCTTCTAGAAGCTGGCTTTCCTGAAGATGTATTACAAGTGGCCTGCCTTGATAATTCAAGTGCAGAGAAATTAATCGGCCATCCTTTAATAAAGAAAGTTGCTTTTGTTGGAAGTGATGTTGTAGGGGCTAAACTAGCCAGCATCTGTGGTACTTATTCTAAACCTATTCTTCTTGAACTTGGTGGCAGCGATCCTTTTATAGTATTAGATGATGCAGATATAGAATTAGCAGCCAGAGATGCCGCTGGTGCTAGATGTGGCAATGCCGGTCAAATTTGCTGTTCCTCGAAACGATTTATTATCGAAGAATCAGTATATGACATATTTGTTAACAGCTTTATTAACCACATTAAGAATATAAAAGTAGGAGATCCTTTATCTGACTCCACTGACATGGGGCCCTTAGCAAGAAAAGATATTAGAGATAAACTATCCTCTCAAGTAGATCTAGCGATAACTAATGGTGCTAAAGTTCTACTAGACGGCGGCGAATTACCAGGAAAAGGCTTTTTCTTTTCTCCCATGGTTCTAGAAGAGACTAAGGATATAGGCACTGCGACCGATGAAGAATTCTTTGGTCCAGTAGCTAGTGTTTTCAAAGCTAAGTCACCTGAACATGCTATTCAAATTGCAAACCTATCAAGATTCGGTCTAGGTTCAGCTATTTATTCACAAGATCTAAATAAGGCCCTTGAACTTGCAAGTGATCTAGAGAATGGGTTTGTATATATTAACAAACCACCTGGACTTAACCCCTATCTGCCATTTGGTGGAGTGAAAGGATCTGGATACGGAAGAGACTGTGGGGATGAGGGATATTATGAATATGTAAACAAAAAGATTGTGGTAAAGTAAGAGATACCTAGCCCGTCTTCTTACCGACAGTAGTCCCGCACCTCTTACAGACATAATCATACAAATCGCCACTAGCCAAAGTTAGCAATAACTTCTCTCTAACAGGCATTGAAGTTTTGCATGTAGGACAATAAAGTTCTGAAGCAGAGAAACCTGTGAACTGTTGATTCTCGTCGTTAGGTTGCTGAGGCCTACGAGCTGTATAAGGACTTAATGATGTACTTGGTAGACGTGATTTCATAATTTACTTGATTTAAATTTCTAACCCATAACCCGCTCTAACTTCTTAGACACCCTAAAGGCCGACGCCTTTGCCTTCAGCCATTCCATATCAGCTTTAGTTAACTTTTGTACATCTAATATACCCTTTACATCTTCAAGATCCCTACTAGATCCTGCATAAAGTTTTAGTAAGATTAAAGCCTTCCAATTAAGAATATTAAGCTGTATACCTTCAAAATCAAGAACCTCTACATGTTCACACAATAACTCATCCCATTTCTTAGGGAAAACTATTAGTTGAACAGGCAATTCGCCTACTTCATCTTTAACATTAAAAGTAATAACAGCATTCAGGGGATCACTAACAGAACCGATCTTATATTCTGCCTTTAAATCCCCTGCTAACAAAGAAACATTATCC
>JBILFC010000028.1:0-17695 GCA_044351785.1 Bdellovibrionota bacterium | reverse complement strand
GATATTAAATGTAAGAAATTTAAAGACCAAGGTGTTATGAGGTTATTAGCTGTAAGTAAGTCTAAGTTTATTAAATCAAAAATACTTCCTTTTCTTCCCCAGGCAGATTGATTCTGTAACCATGCTAGAGGGTTCCCTGTGGTGTAAGCTAGAAAACAGCAGAATATTATAAATGGTATGGCACTAACAATAGTAAAGGGAATTATTGAAATACCCTTTTTCTTTGCAAGTAATGCTATGCCAGGGGCAATTAGAAGCCCAGTCGGCCTAGAAATTATGCAGAGGCCGTATATTAGAGCAGAGATTAGAGACTTACCCTTACAGATAAATAATAATGAGGAGCATAGAAGAAGTAGGAAAATCGATTCTGTAAATGGTGCACTATAAAAATAGCTTAGGGGATGAAAGCAAATAAGTGAAATGGTAAATTTAATAGAACTACTTGAATAAGACTCTATCCTCATTAGTGAGTTGATAGCGAGTAAAGCAAGAAAAAGACTTAAAAAGTTAATTAATAGTGCACTAAGTAGGAAGGATCCAGTTAAATAGCTAAAAGCTTTTACCGCGATTGGAAATAATGGGAAGAATACCCAATGAAGGGCTTCCGTGTTTGTGTATTCTCTAATGGGGTATCCGTAGTTTGCTATCTCCATATACCAAGAAGCATCTGCAGCTAATAAAATGCTTTTAAGATTAGAGATAAGTTCCGATAATTTTACATCTGAAACGGTATGGAAGAAGGATATGCCTCTTGAGGGCATAGGGTAGGACCTAGAAAGTGCTGAAAGTATTAGGGTGGTAAAAACTATTATCCTAGAGCTAAGAAAAGAAAGTAAAATAAATCTAATATTATTGTCGGGATCTAATTCTTTAGAGTCAATACTCATGGAGTTATGCAATTAGATTGTTAATCGCTTTCAAAGTTTTTTCTTCTAAAGATTCTTCTGTTTCTGTCCCATCAAGTATTAGGAATCTATTAGGGTCTTCTGTTGCTAAGGATAAAAAGCCCTCTCTAATCCTAGTGTGAAAAGAGATGTCTTCTTTTTCTATACGATCAAGATTTGCTCTACTCTTGGCCCTTTTCAGAGCAATTTCTGGGTCTATGTCTACTAGAATGACCAGATCGGGTAAGGTCGAAGTAGCGACCATTTCAATTAGATTATCTATGGTGCTTCTTTCTATGCCTCGACCAAAATGCTGATAAGCTAGTGTGGAATAGTAGTACCTATCGCAGATAACTAATTTACCTAGTTCTAAGTTAGGTCTAATTACTTCTTTAATGTGCTGGGCTCTGTCTGCAAAGAATAGTAAGAGCTCTGTTGTAAAGTCCATTTCATGGCCGGGGTTCAAGTTTGAAAGTAGTAGCTCTCGAATTTTGACTCCAATTGGGGTACCACCGGGTTCTCGGGTTAAAATGATAGGATGAGAGCTGAGTTTTGTTTCCACTCTTTTTAAAAGTGTACTCTTCCCAGATCCCTCGATCCCTTCTATCACTATAAATTTACCAGAGCGGTTCACTTTAAGCCTTAGCTAAAACTAGATCTACGCCATTTATAAGAGTCTTTGGAGTAAATGGCTTTGTTATATAATAGTCGACTTGATATTGGTTGTAGCCAGACAATACATCCTCATCTTCTCCCTTGGCTGTTAGCATGATGACGGGTGTGCTTTGAGTTTTCGGTCTCATTCTTAATCTTACAATGACATCATATCCAGAAAGCTCTGGCATCATTATATCTAATAGGATTAATTTAACTTCTAGGGTTTCAAGTACGTTGAGAGCTATCAAGCCGTTCTCTGCCTCTACTGTCTTATGCCCTTTGGCATTGAGGATTGTTCTGATGATGGTCCTAGTATCTGGATCATCCTCTACGATTAAAATTGGTAGTTCGTTGCTCACGGGCATTAATTTTTTATTGAATTGCAGCCAGTTTTATAGACGTAAATAGTTTTTTAGGAAAGTGGTTAAGGCAAGTATTAGAGGATAAAATTAAATCTTCTCTATTCTGCCCGCCTATTATTAATAAAGGTGCTATAAAAACAAGGCCTTCCTGCTGTTGATTGCAAGTAGGTATTAGTCCTTTATCTTCAATATTTATGGGACCATGAATGCTGTAAAGAAGGATAATGGTATTTTTCGGTGTGGAGTCAGTAATTTTAGATATTTTTAGCTGATCGTAGGATGAGATTATTACATAAGCAGGAGCCTGATTTCCGGTTATAGAAATATTTAAATTAGTTATATTTAGTTCTCCGCTAGAATGTATGAAAAAATTTATGCTTTTGGGGCTTAAGTTAAGATTACTGAGAGTGGTAAGTTGGTTTAGGGTAATCGTTGATGTTTCTAGATTGAGGTTGCTAATAGAGCAGGGTGGACTTGAGTCATTTTCTTTTATGGCGCAAGGTAGGTCAGATTTCGGTAGGGAATCTAGATAGAGCCAATTTAAGATGTTCAATTTTCTTGATACGGCAAGGATATGTTTATTGTTAGGTGAGATTAGTTCGGATTTACTAGTATAAGATAAGATTGAATTATTTTGTAGCGTTGGATTCATGGAAAGATTTGTGCCTAAATCTTCTGCTTCTTGAGTATGAGATTTTAAACGAGTCATGGAAATTTGTTCTTGCTTAATGTTTAAGGTCGATGTGCTCCAGAGAGCATCTATCTGAATGAGTACTAGACTTAAAAGAAATATTATAATTATTTCTATAAATCCTTTCTCTGAGGGCGAATTAGTAGTCAATCGCATATGTCCTCGCTAGGGATGAGAATTTAAGGTTCTTACAGCTTGTAGACCTGGTAGAAGAGATATTGTCATCAATATATGAAATTAAACACGAGTTTTCTGAAGCTCTATTTAGTGAAATGTTTTCTAAAAGTGGTTGATTCTCACTTGTGATAAGCGAAACCCTTCTTAAAACATTTTCATTAGAGGTAAATAGAATATAGTGATCTGTAAGTGGCAGGATTAGGTTGGGACGAGAGGTGTATTTTAGATTTTCGTTAGTTAGTAAAATCTCTGCTTGACTAAGTGATATTGCACTAAGTGTTAATTTCCAATCGTTAGCAGCTAGGTGCTTTAAGGTTAGTTTTCCAGAAATTCTAAAGTTCGCAAGTGGTTCAGGAGAGAAAATCCCTTTTATGTTATTCATAGAGACCTTATCGATTTCTATGTTTCCTGAGAAGGTAAGTTGATTCCCCTTTGATCTCGTAAATAGTAGGGGAAGAAGTTCTACTATCTCAAGTACTGCAGAATGCTCAGTTGGCTGGGAACTTGTGCTTAATCTATTTAAGGCGTTCTGAATGTAGCTGGGTCTAGGTAGACTAGTATGCCAGTAGTGGGTTGGAATATATTGATGGAAAGAGTTTTTATTGATTGCTTGATATAAAATATGTTCTACGGCATTAAACTTTCTTTCGATCTGGTTTTTCCTAAAATAGACAACTGAACTTTTTGCGATACTATGATAGGCCTGACTTACAATAGCAAGAATCACACTGGAAATAAGGAGATAGCACATTAATTCAATTAAGCTAAAGGCTCTATTTTTCATTGTGTTTCTCCCGTATTGAGGAGAAGTCGATGTTGTCTTTGCTTTTACAGCGTATAGTTTCTAAATTCTCTAAGAGCTCAGATCCTTTGCAATTTTCTATTTCATCTATCCGATGAAAATTATCTATTGTTTGTCTAATCGCAGTAGAGTGTTTTCTATTTGTGAGGCTTTTGTTTGCAAGGTTAATTGCTGTAGCAAAGGAGCCGAGTGCACTTAAAAAGATACTTGTTAATGCAGATAGTATAAGCAGCTTTATAAGACTATGTCCGGCTTCAAATTTACTTAACTTAAACATAAAACACCTTTTTAATTCGCCCTCTTAGGGAAATGCTTATTGCACAGTAAGATTTATCTTGGTCTCTAACTTCTATTAAGGAAGGGGATGCGGTATTCTTTGGATAGAATATAACTGACTCTAGGGTTGAGTTAGCTGAGTGAATATTGATTATCTTGTTGCTCAGTGATTCTTTAAGTATTATTCTTTTTGATGAGCTGCCTAAGATGTGATTATCTTTATCTACTCGTAGAATGGTTTTGTCATTCTCCATTTCCGCAATGTAGCGGATGGTGTAGAGACTTGACTCTATCTTATTGCAGAGTTTTTTAGCTTGTAAATTTGAAAGGTGCCCTTTACTCACGTGAAAGAATGATAGCATAATAGATGCTATGCTTAATGTAATGAGGGTCTCTAAGAGGCTCATGCCCTTTTGGATATTCATAAAGTTAAAAATTAATTATTAATTCAGGACGCAGGTTCGCTTCTTGTTATCGTAGATTGTAAACAAGATTGAACTGTTGAATTAAGAAAAAATTAATTATTTTCTTTTTCTCAGGTATAATTCTTAAGCTGTTTCCGCGGCTTGTCGCTTTTTCTCTGCTTTTTCAGCTACTTGGGGGATTGCTCGGTTAAGAAGCTGTACAACCATTCTGAAAACTTTTCTAGCCTCCAAAGGTACTGGTCTAGACAGTCCGCAATCTGCATATAGAATTAAAGGGGAGCTATTTAGAGGTGTAATGGGTGAAACTGCATAGGATGTGATCCCAAAAGGAGAAGTATTATCTGATTTTTCTTCGCAATTAAATGATTGAACCCTAGTAGCGAGTAAGGAAATTGGAGATAAGGGGTCGTTAATTTCTAAATTCATGTTCGGATCAATTTCTTCAAAATCTTCGCCTATTGCTGTGTGAATCTTTGCGTTGCTAGTATCAACTAGCATTTGGATGATCGCAGCTCTATTAAATGGTCCCTGTTCAGTTAATATAGCCATCAGGTCTTTAAGAAGAGAACTTACAGAATCTGCTTCTTCACAAAGATATTGCATCAGTCCAAAGATGGCTTGTGAATCAACTGATAGGTCAGTGCGGTCATATTCTTTCTTGGAACTGACTGGGATCTCATTAGGACTTGAAGGCTCATTGGGAATCTGTTCAATCTTAACTTCATCGATGCTATCTATTTCGGGAGGTAGGGACTCAATTTGGATCGAATCTAGAGTATTGGTAGTAAATTCTAAGCTAGGTTCTTCTATTTCTTCGAAGGGTACAGAAAAGTCTCCCTTTGCTTTCTTTTCAAGGTCTAGAATTTCTTCTATCTCCTCTTTGATCAGTTCAAATGCATGATCACTAATTTTTAATAATCTTAAGTTGCTTTTGCCTGGGAATGTATGAGGAGATAGGTACTTCTCCCATTTGCCATCTTCAATTGCTTCTACTATCTCTATGGCAGATTCAGTTATGAATCTTAAAGATGATTGGGCTGATGTTTTGCATTTTAGCTCCTTATCGAAAGCGAAAAATATGAACCCAGGAAATCCTTTATCTTTTAGATATTGTATTTGTAGACCTTGTAGGTCTATTTTATATGTAGAATGTAAACGATATGCTAAGGCATTTCTTCTTTTTAGGGATGATAGCTCTAGATAGGATTTACCGAGGCCATTGCAGCATAACATTTGCCCAATGTATGCTAAATTGCCGGCTGTTTGCGCTGTTTCAGAAATATCTCTCTGTAGGTGATTGCTCAGGATTTCAGCAACTTGTCCAGCTCTGGTAGCGAGTCTTCTAGTTGATTCAAATTCAAGTGAGACATCTTTGTCTGCGATCTCTTCTCTGTTCTTTAATTCAAGAAATAGCTCTGCTAGATTCTCTGAACCAATTCTTATAACGGCTGATTGAACTGCTGTTATTCCAGCTTTATCGGCTGAGCTATAGGTCGTATTTGCTTTACTTAAGACTTCAAGAGTAATAACGGGGTCTAGTAAGACGGTGTCGGCGAGCTTTGAAATTCGTATGTTTTTATCAGAGGCAAGTTGCAGTGCTGCATATAGTACTGAAGGGTCTGCTGGCAGCTTGGATCTTAGTAGTCTTTTATCATGGCGAGTAGAGTCATTTTCTTCCCTGGCTTCTTCTGCAATTGGTTCTACTGGAGTGTCATTATTCATAGTAATAGGTTTACAAATCTCTAAATATGCCAGGTAAATATTTAAGCAGTTAAAATCTCATTGCTATAACTTCTCGCTATAAATGATGTCGGATATTTATTAAGGACCCTAAAGTAGTAAATGATAAGCAATTTTCTCATTTAAAAAGTCAATAGAAACAGTAACTTAGGTGCGGCTCTTTTACCTTTTATCCTTCTGGGATAAAAACTCTAATAGCTAAGATAATAACTATTACATGGAGCAAAAATGTCAGATTTTAGAATTGAAAAAGATTCAATGGGTGAGATGAGGGTGCCAGCTAAGGCATATTATGCTGCTCAGACTCAGCGTGCGGTAGAGAATTTCCCAATTAGTGGAGAGCCAGTTTCAAAAGAGATTATAAGTGCATTTGGTTTAGTTAAGTTAGCAGCGGCTAGAGCTAATAATGCTTTGGGTTTACTTGATGATGAAAGATGCGAAGCGATTGTTAATGCTAGTGTGGAAATTTCAGAAGGTGCACTTCTTAGTGAGTTCCCAATAGATGTTTATCAGACTGGATCTGGTACGTCTTCGAATATGAATACGAATGAAGTTGTAGCGAGAAGAGCTAGTGAAATTTTAAATAAGGCTGACGTTAAAATTCATCCTAATGACCATGTTAATATGAGTCAGTCTTCTAATGATACTTTTCCTACTGCTATGCATATAGCAGTAGCTAAGAGTATCACTGCTAGTCTACTACCTGCATTAGAGCAACTTAGAACTAGTCTTTCTAAGAAGTCAGAAGAATACATGGAAATTCTTAAAACTGGTAGAACTCATCTTCAGGATGCGACTCCGATGACTTTAGGCCAAGAGTTTAGTGGGTATGAGAGACAAATTGAGCAGTCTATCTGGAGAGTTCAGAGATCTCTTACTTCTATTTTTGAGCTTCCTCTTGGTGGAACCGCTGTTGGAACTGGACTTAATACTCATCCTGATTTCCCTCGTACAGCGATTTCAGAATTATCTAAGGTTACTGGTCTTCCTTTTTTTGAAGCGATTAACCATTTTGAAGCTCAAGCAGGAAAGGATGGTTTAGTTGAGATGTCTGGGCAACTTAAAACTATTGCAACTAGTATTGCAAAAGTGGCTAATGATATTAGGTGGCTTTCATGTGGTCCTAGATGTGGATTCGGTGAATTGTCTATTCCATCAGTTCAGCCTGGATCTTCAATTATGCCAGGGAAAGTTAATCCAGTTATTATTGAATCACTTTTAATGGTGTGTGCTAGAGTTATTGGAAATGATTCAGTCGTTACTCTTGGTAATATTATGGGTAGTGCGTTTGAATTAAATGTGATGATGCCTGTAATGGGGCAATCAATATTAGAATCAATTAGGCTTTTAAGCACTGGGGTTAAGAATTTTGCTGAAAAATGCGTTGATGGAATTGAGGCTAATAAGGAGCGTTTAGAGAGTTTAGCGGAAGCTAGTATTGCTACTTGTACTGCTTTAGCTCCTATAATTGGTTATGATAAATCTGCAGAGCTTGCTAAAATCGCATTTAAAACGGGTAAGCCGTTAAGACAAGTTGCGAAGGAAGAGAAGGTACTACCTGATGAGGAGCTTGATCGGGTGCTTGATTTAATGAGTATGACTAGACCAGGATTATAAATGTTGGAATTAAGTCCTAAGTTATTATTTCAATCAGGGGCTTTTCAGGTTTCAGAACCTGATAAGCCTTTTTTATATACTTCGGGTCTTATCGGTCCTTTTTATATTAATACTCATTTTCTTTGCGGTGGGAAGGAGGGTTCTGAGGCAGAGCTATTGTATTTAGATAATACTGCATCTGAGCCAGAAAGAATTGTGGCTGAGTTTCCTGCAAGGCTTGAAGCATTAATTAATTCTTCAGAAATCTATTCCAGTGTTATAGATAAGATGGTTCAAGTTTTAAGAGATTATGAATTTAGTGCTAGTACGCACTTTGTTTCCGGTGGGCAGAGACGTGATTGGTTCTTCTCGGTTCCGATAGCTAAGCGATTAGGTCTTCCGCATATTTATCTTTTTAATGACGGTCTTGTGCTTGATGAGGAAGGTCATAATGTAGAATCATTGAGTGGTAAAAAGTCGGTACATTTGGCAGATCTTTTAACTTCGGGGTCTAGTTATACAGCTAAATGGATACCTTATTTAAATTCTTTAGGAGCTAATATGGAGTTAGCATATAACTGTGTTGATAGACTTCAGGGGGGAGTTCATAACTTAACTTCTGCTGGAGTTTCTAAAGTGATTTCCCTTTTTGATATCGATAAAAGCTTCTTCGACCAAGCGCTGGAACTTGGAGTTATCAATGCAGATCAACTTACGATGATCTCTGCATTCTTAGCAGATAATAAAAAGTCTATGAGAGAATTTCTTTTAGCTCATCCTGAGTTCTTAAAAAAAATCCTAGCTTCAGGAGACGAAAAAGCCAAGAAGAGAGTGGGGCAGATGTTGGAAGGGAATTTATATGACTTTTCGGAAGAGTATTTGGGGAGATTACTTCCGTAAGTTATACAGACTTTAAAGTTTTCAGCACCTCCTCTAAGACCGGTAGTACAAGCTTATCCTTAGCACGACCCAAGACTTTTTTACTTTGAATTATTTTTTCTAAAGATAGAACTTTGATTTTAAAATTCGTCAGTTCTATTTCAAAAGTATGTTTTATCTCTTCATCGAACTTTTCAAGACCAGTAACGCTCAGTACAATATCAATCAGATCAGTGGACTCACCTGCAAACATCGGTGGATTAAGTCCGATAGGTGGAATGTAGGTCACTTTAGCTTCTTTTAAAGCTTTCTTAAAATTTGGGGAGTTTAAATCTTTGAACCAAATATCTATATCTTGCGTAACAACAGGAGCACCTTGAAGAGCTGCTGCTGAAAGACCAATAATTATGAAATCAACTTCATGATCGATTAAGATCTTAAGGAAGTTAATTTCTCTTTGGGTAAATAGACTTTCTGCCACGAATAAGTGCTCTATCTAAACGGTTAATAGGAGGTTCTTCTAAAAGAATTAATGTATGCCATACGTTCTCTCTAGAAAGTTCCGGATTTTTATCTAATATATTTTGAAGCTTATTTTGTAAGCGTAAGGTTCTTTTTAAGGGAGACTCTTCAATTAAATCTTCTACAGGAATGCTAAGAGCCTCGGCAATACTATGAACTGATTTAGGAATAAGAGAGTCTTGTTTTAAAAGAGAATAAAATGCAGTGCGACTAACTCCTGATTCCTTAAGAATACTGGATAAAGAACTAGATCGACCTTTGCAAAGTTGCCTTATGTAGGGGTAGTTAAGCTTCATTGGGCTATTGTACTATATATTAGTGCAGAGCGGAAATTTTTGTTGAAAACCTAATTATTGTAGGTGGTTAAGATGGTAGCTAGGCTGGCAATTCTGCGAAGTCGGGAGTGAAGGCATCCTTCGGCAAGCTCAGGACAGGTTGCCTTCACTCTACGCGTACAGAGAATAACTAAAGGGTCTAGGACCTTAGCTGTGGCTTGGGTTTAGATGTTACTTCAGTATTATATCTACCTGAAGAGCAAAGGCTACCTGTGGTGAGCCTGTCGAACCATGCCTTTGCTCGGTGGGTGGTCTTGTTAAGGAGTTAAGATGGTAACTAAGACAATATATTTATTGGTCATAATTCGATAGTTGATTTTTTTAGTCAGTTAAGATAGGTTTTTTCTAAATTCAAATACGAGTAGAAGATTTTAAATCCGGCCCTTTAGATTGCTAGGGGGTTAGTTATCTGACAGGTCCGGTGACGATTTTGTTTTCTCAAATAGGGAGACCGTGATGAGAAGGTTGTCTTTGAGTTTTTGGACTTTGCAAAATTTGCAGGTACAGTCCTTCCTGCTTTTGCCCATTCCCTTTCGGGAATTTGTTCTTGATGATACGGATAACGGAATTGAAACACGTGTCGGCGACGGCCGGCTTGCGTTTTATTTGCCGGATTCTCAGTCAAATGGGGGATACTTTAGACCCCTTTCCAATGATGATCTAAGGCGTTACCGCGGGCTCGGGTGGTCCGAATCTGCTGTTGATGCCTCAAATCAAGGTGGTTTGCTTTTCGCAGGAAAAGCGGTGGATGCATTGCAAAGTGGAAATGCATCCACCGGCAGTCATCGATGGAAACTTTGCAAGAAGCAACCCGGTTTTTTACGTGCGGAGAATCATCGATTTATGGCTCGAGTGATCTCAAGCCGTTTACAGTGATCGCTTGAAGCTTGGTCGCAAAGAAAGGTTCGGTTACGCGTCTCTCGTCACCGAACCTTTTTTTTCTACACAAACTCCACCACAATCTCCGCCCCAGCACTCTCCTTTAACAAGTCCCAACTAATAAGCTTATCATCAACAGTAGTGTTTCCAACTTTAATACAATCCTTCTTAGCTCTTACTACTTTAAGACTAATCTTAATATCATCAAGTTCTCCACTAACAGAGTACTCATGCCAATCAGTTGGGATTTTAGGATTAATTAAAAGGCCATCTTTAGTTCTCTTAATTCCAAGTATCCAAGTCCAGCCCATCTGGTACATCCAACCACTTGAACCGGTATACCAACTCCAACCACCACGTCCAGCATGTTCGCCGTAACTATAAACATCACCGCAAGTAACATAAGGTTCTGTTTTATAAGTCTCGGCCTTAAATACGCTATCAGTATGATTAATAGGATTCATGGCTTGGAAAACTTCATAAGCTTCATCGCACCGATTCTCTTCACAAAGAGCACCAATCAACCAAGTAGACCCATGAGTATACTGACCACCATTCTCTCTGATCCCAGGAGGATAACTCTGAATATATCCAGGACTTGGATTACTATTCTGAAATGGAGGCCAAAGAAGCCTAACTAACTGATGATCTCTGTCGAATAAATATTTAAGCGCAGAATCAAGAGCAATCTTTCTTCTCTCAGGATCACCAAGACCAGTTAACGCACTCCAAGACTGAGCAAGAGAATCAATAAAACACTCATCCCTAGACTTAGATCCCAATGGAGTACCATCATCAAAGTAAGCCCTCTTATACCACTCTCCGTCCCAAGCATTATTCTCAATAGCGATAACAAGCTCCTTAGCCTGCTCTGTATATTTAGTAGCTAAGTCGGTATCGCCTCTAGTTATACAAACCTTAGAGAAGCGGTTTAAAATATAAGCAAAGAACCAAGCTAGCCATACAGATTCTCCCGTACCCTTTTCCCCAACCAAGTTCATACCATCATTCCAATCCCCAGCACCCATAAGAGGAAGGCCATTAGGACCACGCTTGTAAGAACGGTCAAGGGCTTTTATGCAATGCTCATATAGAGATCCACTTTCACTGGAAACCTCAGGAGTAAAGTATAAATCATGTTGATGCTCATCTAATATAGGACCCTTTAGATAAGAAGTGCGCTCATCTAAAATATCAAGCTTCCCAGTTGCTTCTAGATAATCAGTTACCGCTAAAGGCATCCACATATAATTATCAGAAATCCTATTTCTAATCCCTCTTCCACTAGGTGGGTGCCACCAATGCTGTACATCACCTTCCTCGAATTGCCTTGAAGCATTAATTAAAATTTGCTTTCTAGTGTACTCAGGTTTGCTGAGGATAAAAGCCATAGAGTCTTGAAGTTGATCTCTAAAGCCAATAGCGCCGCTACTCTGAAAAAAGCCAGTTCTGGCCTTAATTCTACAAGATAAAGTCTGATACAATAACCAACCGTTAAGAATCGTGTCGAAGCTTGTAGAAGGAGTTTGAACATGAAGGGGGCTAATCTCCTTTTTCCAATTCTCTATATTCTTTTTCTCTTTCTTTGCAACACTTGGAATAATAGAAATACTCTTAGCCTTATCTCTTAATGATTCAAGATTGTCGCCAATACTCACATAGAAAGCCAAAGTATTTTCTCCCTTCTTAGGGATAGTAACTTCATATTTAAGAATGGCAGCTGAATCAAATCCGAAACCAAGTTTCCTCGATAAAGTTAAACCAGAAGATACTTTAGGTTTAGATTTATTTTTGTTGTTTGCTAAAGCAGCAGGCTTATCAAGTCCGGAGTTCGATCCAAGGAAAAACCCTCTATCCGTAGTAAAATCTTGAATATCTAAATTAGAGCCAACAGCAATAATCTGATTCCCAAATTCAGCATTCCAGAAATTTTTAGCATACAAAAAGTTTCCTTCCTTATCTAAAGCCGTATTCAAATACCTATAAGATTCTGTCCTCGAAACACCAAGAACCCATTCGAAGTAGAATAGGAGTTCAATAGACCTATCTTCATCTGAATCATTCTTTAAATTCAACGACCAAATTCTTGAAGAAGTATCTTGATCGATAAAAGTATTTAAGTAAGACGTAATTCCATTCTCTGTCTTTTTAAATGTAGAATAACCAAAGCCATGTTTAACAACCGTTTTTTCATTCGATCTGATCGGTAGAGAAGTAGGACACCATACGTCCCCAGTCTCCATGTCTCTCATGTAAATTGCCTCTCCTAATGGATCTTGAATAGGATCATTAGACCAAGGAGAAAGCCTAAACTCTCTACTGTTCTTCGCCCAAGTATATCCCCCACCAGTATCAGTAATTAAGAAACCAATATCATCAGATCCCACAACGTTAGACCAAGGAAGAGGAGGTAAACTCTGATAGTTTACCTTCATCGCGTATTCAGTCCCATCACTAGTGAAGTTTCCAAGCATAGGAGTTCTTTGCTCAGACCTAACAACTAATTCTTGAGAAGGTGCCCTTACTACATCTGAATGTTTAAGAGGCTTAGCGGTAGGAATGTTTAGTTGCTTAGATAAGGATCCTTTAGATCCAAATAAAACAATTCTAGCAGATGAAAGTAGTAATTGTTCTTCATCATTAGAGATATGATGCCTTGATCTAATAAATATTCCTCCCCTTTGATTGAGAAGGCTAGAAGATAGACTTGCTCTAATCGAAGATTCTAACTCATCACTAAGTGCCTGAATGTAGCCTTCTGATTTAGAATTTAGAACAACTAAATCAAATTTAATACCTTTCTGTCTTAAATACTCATGAGCAAGAATTAATTCTTGAAATACATTTAACTGATCAACTTCATCTAAAATTAGTAAGCATATTGGCTCATCCCCGGAAATTCCAAACCTCCATAAAGCAGACTGTGGAAGCGTGTTCGTGCTTGAAGTAGGCCTTAGCTCGTTGATATTATAAATTAATCCATTAGCTAATCTTTGAAAATCTATAGAGGAAGTTTTTGAGAACTGTTGATTCTTAAGTTCTACATAAGCCGTACTCCACGCTAATTCAAAGGATCTTCTAATCGTATGAATCTCCCTGTATTTCTTAATTAAGTAATCAAGCTCATCACGACTATTTGCGATACCAGTGATGAAATAAACTTCAGTGGACTGACCATGTTCAAGTTCCACTTTATGTTTAATACTAGCAATTGGGTCTAAGACGTAGCCATGAGATTTATCCAAAGGATCAGAGGATAATAAAGCTAAGGGAGATTTAGAGTTATAACCCCTTCCTATAAAGCTACTTCTATCTGTTGTGTATTCGGTCGGAGCCCAGACAACATCTGTGGTAAGAAAATGGAATAGTAAAGGCGAATGATCCCCACTACTTCTAGGCCTTCTTGTGAAAACCAAAGCCTCTATATCCTCAAGCCACTCTGAACTTACAAAAAGTTTAGAAAAAGCCGGATGAGCAAGATCTGCCCCGAAGGAAGCAAGCGCAACTTCGAAGTAACTAGTTGCTGAAAGGGATCTAGTTTCAGCTGAATGATTGGTTAAAGATATTTTTCTAATTTCAACAGAATCTTCAGGAGCAACTACAACCTCTAGGCTAGATTGAATACCGAAGTTTCTAACTTGATATTCAGCTTTATCGGGAGAGAAGATAGCTTCATAATTATCAGCCTCGACGCATGTAGGTTGATATGTACTTGACCATAAAGAATTGTATTGTTCATCTTTTAGGTAAATATAAGTTCCGTAAGAGTTTACGGAGTTATCTGATCTAAATCTAGAGATACTTAAGTCAGTTTTGTAGCTAGAGAATCCACTTCCTGCTTGGTCAATTACAACAGTGTAGTCGCCATTCGAGAGCACTCTAGTCCTAGGATAAGGCTGATTTGGATTATTGTAATGTTCTCTTGTCTCTATGTCTGAGAACTCATTGCTATTTTCAAGTAATAACTGCTCTGCTTGATGGGGTTGGATAACCGGAATTCTTGTTGGGAATTTTTCTTGTAAAAATAACGTGCAACCCTCTACCCTATGATCGGAATGGAATCTATCTTGAAGAATATGATTGTTTAAGCAGTTATTAATGGTAGCAAGGGACATTCCTTGGTGATGAGCAAAGAAACTTTTTACTACGTGAAACTTTTCTTCTCCGACAAGTCTATCTTTAGTATAATCAATAGCTTCATAGAATCCATGTACTCCTCTAGCAGATTCCCTTTCAAGGTATCTTAAGTTCTCTACTGCCGAGATAGGATCAACGATGATTGCGAGTGCTGTAGAGTAGGGGGAGATTACAAGATCATCTACTAAGCCTCTCTTTAAACCAAGACCAGGAACACCGAATGCCCTATACTGATAGGTATGTTCGTAATCAACGGTACCATAAGCAGACTCTGAGATTCCCCATGGTACACCTCTCCTAGAGCAGTATGCTTTCTGCGCTTTAATAACGGATCTATAGCTTCTACCTAATAAGGTAGTAGAATAATCCTTCATTACAACAAGTGGCATTAAGTACTCAAACATAGTACCACTCCAAGAGATAAGACTTAAGCCTCCAAGAGAGTTCGTTAGGGTGCGCCCCAATTGGAACCAATGAGAATCTGGTATGTCTCCCTTTGCAATTCCTATAAAACTTCCAAGCCTAGCTTCTGAAGCTAGTAGGTCATAAGAACCAGTATCAAGTCGAGCGTTATCAACATTATAACCGATAGATAGTAAATTCTTAGCTTTATCGTAAAGAAGAGAGAAATCCATGTCATTGATTAACTCTTCAATTTTAACTTTTAGATAGTCTAGAGTGACTTGAAGATTTCTGAATTCCTCAGAAGCTAATTCTAAAGACTGAATTAAATCACTAAGCCTAACTTTTTCTCGATCTGTAAGTTCAGTAGTTATGAGCCTGTCTTTATTTTTAAGTAATCTATCTATAATTTTATGTAATACTGATGGAGATAGATTCCTATTTTGAATGACGAAGTCTATTCTTTCAAGTTTCTTAGGTAGGCTACCCTTTGCTCCAAGTTCTTCTAGGATCTGAAGTTTCCCTAGCCAAGCTATATACGGCTTAGCATCTTCTAAGTCTTCAATGAGATTCTTTAAATTTACGATAGTCGACTTAGGACTAAGAATATTCTCTTCTCCTAGCATGTGTTGCTTATAGAATACTAATAAGTCATGAGCTTCAGTAAGAGAGAATAGAAGTTCTTTAGGATATTGTTTTAAGAGGTTTAATACCTGCGGACTAATGATGTTCTTATATGAGACTTCTTTAATTGCCTCTTTTAGCGCGACAAGATGGCCAACAAAGTTTCCATTATCAACAGAAGAAACATATCTAGGAAATAATGGGCGTTTATCTGCTATTGCATACCAGTTAAGTAAATGACCATTCCATCTTTCAAGCGTTATAGTGGAATCGATAATAGATTTAGCTCGTTTAGCGAGTAGTGTGGATGGGATAAATCCTAGATCATAAGCAGAAACAAGTGCAAGGAGAGATAAGCTGATATTTGTTGGCGATGTTCTTTCAGCAATAACTTCTTGTGGAACTAACTGTGAATTATCTGGGATTAGCCAGTTGTATTCTGGTTTTAGATTTTTCCTAAAGTAACTCCAAGTATCAAGAGCTACGCCGTGTAGATAGTTCTTATCCTCAGGACTAAGTTCTTCTACTGTTTCAGTGCTCTTAGTACTTATAAACCATGCTACATAGGGAGCGCTAATCCATAATAGGCCAAGTGGAATTGAAAGTTGTAGGGATTCTGTAAAGCCTAATATGCTTAAAAGTAGAAGTAATGCACCTGATATTACGCAAGGTGTCATTGGTTTAAGGAAGCTCTCAAGGGAGTCTTTTAGTCTAACTTCAGTTTGTAGAGCAGTTTCCCATTGTAGAAGATCCTTCTTAGAAATATAAATTCTATAAACAGTTCTTAGTATCGCATCAATGCTTAGGTATGCTTGATGAGGTAGGGTGGCTAACTCGAATGTCCACGCGCATACGGATAGCTTTAACTCGTGAGCTAAGGTTATATAGAATGTTTTTAAAGAATATCCGAAGGGGATAGAAAATAAGGATGTATATCCTAGGGAGTATATTCTTAGTCCTGTTAATACTAAAACCACGCTCATCCAACACAGTGGATTCGGAGTGAGCACTGAAACCATTACTAGTAGAAGAAATGTTGTAAAAGGTGTTACGCTTCTTCTTAAGTTATCAAGAATCTTCCATCTAGTAAGTCCGCTAAAAGGCGTAGCCTTTCTACCTTCTCTTGAAGGAATTGTTGCCCCAAGCCAAGGAACTAACTGCCAGTCCCCTCTAATCCATCTATGCTGTCTTTTAGCATGTGCGTGATATCTCTTAGGGAAGTCATCAAATAACTCGATATCTGATGCAAGACCGCATTTTACGAAACCACTTTCAAGTAGGTCGTGACTTAAAATAGCATTATCAGGAAGTTCTTCGTCCATCAACTTATTGAAGGAATCTACGTGGTATAAACCTTTTCCAATGTAAGAAGCTTCACCGAAGATATCTTGATAAAGATCTGATACGGCTCGTGTGTATGGATCAAGTCCAGATTGGCCAGAGAAGTATCTAGCGAAGATTGAAGCTGTAGCGCTTTCTAAAGTGATACCAACTCTAGGTTGAATAATCCCGTAACCTCTTCTTTCGTTCGAGGAGATATCTGGAGTTACTAGAGGGTGGGCTCCGCACCCAATTAGTTTCTTAGCAGAATTAGGTGGAAGCTGAGTGTCGTTATCTAGAGTGATTACAAACTTGCAACTTCTTAACTTACTTAAGTCGCCTTCAAAAAATTTAAAAGTTGTATTATCATCTCCTCTAAGAAGACGGTTAAACTCAATAAGTTTACCGCGCTTTCTCTCCCAGCCCATAAATACGCCATCAACAGGATTGTGAACCCTTTCTCTGAAGGCTAAAAAGAATGAGAGATTTATGGATTTGTAATGAGCATTAAGCTCTTTAATCCTATCCATTCCAATTTGAATAATTCCTTGGTCCCCGGAATTAGTAATTTCTTTTGAATCTGGAAGATCGGCTAAGATACCAAACATTATATTAGCATCAGAATTACATACGGCTCTTACTTCAAGATCATTAATACTTGAAAGAATATGATCTCTACTTGAAACGATGCTTTGAACAACAACTGCTGTTCTTGCAGTGTCGGGAACCGACTTCTCAAAGTCTAATTTAGGTAAAAGCTTAGGCCTAATTAGTTTAGAACTTAACCACTGTGAAACTTCAATTATCCACTGACTACTAAGGTGGATCAGCGCAAATAATCCAACTATATAAGTTATAATATTCAGACTACTTCCTAAGTTGTAACTTAATTTAGTAAGTAGAATCACACTTACAGTAAAACTTAAGACTGCAAGATAAGTAAGGTAGTAAGTGGTTGCAAACTTCTTAATATGTCTAATAGCTTTT
>JBILFC010000211.1:0-5605 GCA_044351785.1 Bdellovibrionota bacterium | reverse complement strand
ATACAAAATCAACTTCTGCCGCATTACTTTTACCATCCCTCAACCAATAATATAGCTGAGAAAGTTCTTTCTTAGGATAACGAAAAGCTAGGTGTTGAGCAACAAACTGTTCTGCGATATTTCCCTTTTAAGTAAGTTCGACTTGAATTCATTTCCTTAAATTACTAGTTACAATCTATTTCTATGCGAAAAACGAATCAAAGCTTTCTCGCATGGAGTTAATGAGTCGCAATTCTCAATACCTTCTTCAATTTGCAATTCATATTTGTTTGGTCCACCTCCAACTGCATTTAAAATTTGCCCGCATGCTCTCATGACGCCCTGTACTTCCTCATCTCCGGTTTAGAACTCATGCTCCACTGGCGGACTACCAGGCATACGAAACGGTGGATAGCAATAAGTAGGTTCAGGTGGTTCACCCTCACCCCAATGGTTTGTTCGACAATACTTCCATAAATAGTAAGCATTCGTGCAAACCGAATCTATCGCAGGTGCCCAAAGGTCATCACCAGGGGTAGGCCCACCAAGAGCCATATTCTTCACCATATCCCATGTGCTAATGCATGCCTCAATATTCTGCGCCGTTTCACTGCCCTGTTCACTTTGAAGTCTTACCTCTAAAGAACATACCAGAACTATCGCAGAGCAAGCCGTAACTGGAGCACCTCTTTTTACTTTTACCTTGTCGTATGATGGCCTAAGGAATCTCTCACGCGCCCTAGATCTAGCTAGCGCATTATCAGATGACCTAGGCGCTTCCAGCGAAGGGGGAGTATTTGGAGTATCAGGAGTTAGAGATAAATTCGGGTTAGGGCCACAGTCAGGGGTGGGAACATTGTTTCCTGGTGCAGTAAGATTAGTTCCATTACTTCCATTGCTTCCATTACATTGAGCATCCCACGTATCAAAGCCTGTCATGACTCTTCTCAGATCATTTTTTGGCAGAGCTCTGAAACACTCTTCATTGAAGAAATGCTTCGTTGTGACTTTAGTAGCTGGATCTATTTCTTTCATCCAGCACAATGGGTTAGCAGGATCATGAGGATTATCCAGGCAATAGTAATGTATATTTTTGAATTCTGCTCGATGTTGCAGAATATTACCATTAGGATCAAAACCGATGTTACAATTGAATACTTTGGTGTAGTAAGTAGAGTCAGGGTCGGCACAAAACCTCTGGCAATTTTGAAACGAAACATGACCTTGAAGCCTATTGTCATTTACTGTCCCAGTCTTGTTATTTAAGAAGCATCGCCATTTAGGGAAATCGGGGTGCGGGTATTCTGTATAATTAGATGGGGTGAAATATTTAGGTTTGATGAAAGTCGGCCGACATGGAGACACCGGATCGTTTGCCCAAGCAAAACCTTGTAATATTTCCAGAAGCAATAGAAGAACGATGTGAAATTTTGCTAGGCTTTTAAGAGTCATATCAGGTTAAATTAATTTACTCATTAGACACTAAAAGTATGATGCGACATCTCTGCGGATCGTATCTAGATATCTTTCAGGAAGAAAACAATGACATAATTATAACCAGGCGTAACTAGCCAATTTTATTACATTTCCTTGTTCAACATAAAGAAACATTTTAAGGCTATTTATACAGTGGTGGCATCGCATAATTTTACCATGCAATTTAATCGGCATTATTAGGAGGCAGAAGTTGTGTGATTACCTAATTTTATACACAATCAAGAAATCGTATTTCTAAATAGTAATTGCATAGTCCGGCATCAATTTATAATCCTCGCAATTAGAACTAAATCATTCAGGCAATTCAATCTCTCGTGGAATCGAAAATGGATCTATGCCATACTCAGCAAAAAAGGATTTCATTATTTCTTCTCGTCCCTGTGTTCCGCCATTGATTATCAATGCAGTGTTATCATTTCTAAAAAGAACATCCGCAAGTTCGGGACAATTAAATATTGCTGAAGAAATTTTATTAAAGGTCTCAATAGAAACACTATCAAAATTCCCCTTTACCTTAAATACGCCATTCATATTTATTCTGATGTCCTCCGGATCAAAATCAAGATCTTCTATACATTCCACAATCTCTGCTAATCTATCTGCATGAACTTCAGCCCACTGCAGTCTAGCATCAATGCTCTTCTCAATGTTTTGGAATTGCGCTCCGATCGATTGACTGTTGTCTAGCCTAGCAATAATATTTCTCGATGCCAATTCTCGTAGCTGAGCCTCAAAATTAATCGCTACTTGTGCTTGCCAAGCATGCGCTAATTCGTGCGTCACTAGAATTCTTATATCTGGAGACATAATTTCAGATAGATTCTCTGCTATGAGGTAAATTGTTCCGTCTATCTCAGAATAGAAACCCTCCATAGTATGAGCTGAGCGATAAACATCAAGGGGTCTATCAATTTTGGTCTCTTCTGATCTATTCTCGTTAATTTCCGCCAAAAAACGCCGATACATTTCCTTTTGTATAATGTCCGCATCATCTGCTGAAACAATACGTATAGGAACTTTTCCTAAATCAACTTTTGCATCTAACAACAAATTCATGCGTCGCAATATTCCTGGCAAATATCTAGTCTGGAACTGAGTCCACTCTTTGCCAAACAATGGCTCCTGTTCTAAATTAGATAAGCCAAATGGATTATTAGTTGCAACTTGCGTCTCTCTCTCAATAGAATCTATAAAATTATTGGCAAATCTATGCGCTTCATCGACCGAATTTATTTGCTTGTCTTTTATGGCTTTTTTATACTGAGTATAGAACTCTTTCTTGCGTTCAGGTGTGTTAATGCCTTTATCATGAAGTTCTTCAGGGCTTAAAGCAAACTGCCTTAGCGCATATTGTTTCGCATCCTCACGTAATTCAAGTTTCCCTTCATCTCTAAGACCCTCTAAACGATTTATGATTTCTTGAAATAAATCATTCTTATTTTGAAAACCTAAGTCAATTAGATCTTTGCCATATAGAATCCTTTGAGTGGGATTCTCAACGTATCCATTCCTATTAGCAGATTCCCTTATTGCTTCTACTATTTGAGTTTTATCGCTAGAAGCATTCGTCGTAGTGCCACGACCCATTCGATCAGCAGTACACACTTGCAAAAATGTTTCTAGGCTCACTGGATGCAAATCTCTAACCAACTTTCTTACTTCGTTGTTAAACTTTTTAATGGATTCAGGTAATAGCTTACGGGATTCTATTTCCAGAGGGCGCATATGTAACTGCACTATTCTTGCAACTTGATTTCTTATATCCGATGCGACAGAGAAGCGATCTAAGATTTCTCCTACAATTTTAGCACCTTCAGTTTCATGATTATAAGAAGTTATTCTAGTGCCACCATCGCCCTCCTCCGACCTTGTCGTTGACGCCTTACCAATATCGTGAAGGAGAGCGCCCCATAGAATTTTTGTTCTCTCCCTCGAATCTAAGTTTTTACTTTGTTGCGCAGCAACATCTACTACTAACATGGTATGCTCAAAAACATCTCCTTCAGGATGATGACGAGGGTCCTGTGGCACTCCTTTTAAGGCGCATAACTCCGGCATTACTTCTGAAAGAATTCCAAGTTCATCCGCCAGGCGAAGTGCCTTAGAAGGATTCTCGGTCTTTAGTAGAATTTTCGAAAACTCCGAAGTTAAAACCCTTTTTTCATTTTGATTATAAAGACCCAAAGATACTGCTTTTTTTATCAGATCCATAGATTGCCGATCTAATTCAAGATCAAACTCAGCAACAAATCTGCATGCTCTGAGAGGTATCCCCGCATTTATGTCCTCTACAGTTGCTCCTGGCACTAAACGAAGAATACCTTCAGAAATATCAGATTTACCATCAAAGGGATCCTTCCATTCCTTACTAACAGCATCAAAGTAGATTGCGTTACATGTAAAATCCCTTCTGCTTGCAGCCTCATCGATTTCCATTCCTGGAGCATATTGAATTTCCTTAGTCACCTCGTGTACATCAATCGGTAATAGTATATCGATAGAATTCCCATCCGCTAAAATTAGCTTAATTGGAGCCACCCCAGGTTTTGATGGCTTAATAATATGGCAATCGAAATTGTTTTCGAGAACCTCTAGCAATGCTTCATAGGAAATTCCAAAAACTTCTATATCAATATCAGAAGAAGCTCTGCCCATAATTAGATCTCGACACCACCCGCCGACTAGACAACAACTTAGATTTGGCGAATCTAGGTTGGCCGAAGCTAGGGCAGTCGCTAGTTTTTCCACTGCCAAGAGTGATTGCTTCGTAGCCTCTTCAATAATATTAGTGTCATAATTTTGCTGCAGCAATTCAATAATATTACTCCTTACTTCAACCTTGTTCATCTGGGAGAAATTTTCACTTTGATCTTCAATTCCTTGATTATCAACATCACCACCCTTTACGGCAGACAAAGAAAAGACCTTCTGCTCGTCTTGATTCGTTAGACCTGCATCTTCATTAAGGTTAGTAACTTCGGAGTAGTTTGTTTGAACAAAGCGATTGAGATACCTAAGCCCTTCACTTAATACCTTGCTTACTTTCTCCTCACTCTGAGGCACCACCCTTCCATCTTTAAACGCACCTTCAACTTCTATAATTTCCCAAGTACGGCCATTCTCTTTAAACATTAACTGATAGCCGTTCTTAGCCAGGTACTCAGCTTGTTCTGTGTAAGCCTTTACTTCTCGTTCTCTTTGCGTGGCTATAGTATTTTCATCTGTTGCATGCGCTATCTCATGAACAAGACCACTAATACCTGATATACGAGCTAACCTTAGAGTAGCTTCATTATACCCCTCAGCGATAATAATCTTCTCACTTACTGGATCATAAAAGGCATTAACCAATAATGAATCCTGGATCGCCTCTTTCTTAGCTAAACTCTCTGAATACCCTAGCGCAATCAACTCCGCCTCTCGACCCTCTCTATACCTATCCCTTACTACCTCTACACTCGCTACCTCTTCTATTTGATCTTTAAGCTGGGATTTATCGAAGTCTCTTGGGATTCTTCCTGATGATGTTTCTTCTTCTCCCCGGACAGCAGGGGTTCTTAAGACTTCCTCCTGACTTCTCTTTCTTAATAAAACCTCTTTCCCAGCAATATCTAACCGAATATTCCCATCCTCTAACTCCTCTACCCTCATCTTAGACTCTTTGAGAGTGGTCTGAGATTGTATCTCTAGATATTTAACAAGACTAATATTGTCCTTAAGAGTATTCTCTGTGAAGACATACTCACCATCAGCCTCTCTTCTTAAGCCGTATTTCTTAGCCACTGCCCCTTGTTCGGACGATAGTAGATTATTCATTGCTACCGAGTCGGTGCTTGGACGGTACTCACTGACAACCTTCTGTCCATTCTCAGCGACCTTCTCTGCTCTTATCGTTCCATCTTCCGCAGTCGTATAATCTGTTATCCCTTGAGCCTTTAACTCTTCGAGCAAAGTATCTCGTTGTCCGCTATAAGTAAGTGCTAGCTTAAAACCATCTCCATCTGGAACTATATTATCTAAACTAACCCCCGCCCCTGACGATAAATCAACCCCGGGGGTTTTAGAGCAGCTCAGGGTTATTAGAGCATTCTTTAAGATATCAGTTCCGTATGCAGCGTTCTTAAACCCC
>JBILFC010000210.1:0-5654 GCA_044351785.1 Bdellovibrionota bacterium | reverse complement strand
CAGCAGCCGCGCACGAAGGGAGGACTCTATCAATAATTTCCTTTTCTCTTGTAGGAGAATATGGATTTATCTTACCACTAGCTTTAATTTCTCTTACTTCCTTCGCAAGACCTGCCCTCTGACATAAAAGCTCAGCAATGGAGTCATCGACCACATCAATTTCTTTTCTAATTTTAGCTAAACGCTCGCTCATGAATTACGTCTTTAATTTACAAAATATTAGCAGTAGACTACCGGATTAATCATATTTTGTCACATTTACCCTGAGTTTATCGAAGGGCCTCCCACGAGACTTCGGCCGAGTGAAGTTTATCGAAGGGTTTACCCCTCAGCAATCACCGATATCTCAATCAATGCCCCGAGTGGCAACTCTTTAACTGCTACAGTCTGTCTAGCAGGTGGCTTATCGCTACTTACATACTTTGTATAGATTTCATTAACACTTTTAAAATCGCTCATTGCGCTAAGAAATATTGAAGTCATCACAACTTTATCAAAGCTAGAACCAGAGGCTTTAAGAACTGCGCTTAAATTGTCTAGCACTTGTTTCGCTTGAGCCTCTACCCCACCTTCGACAATCACACCCTTTTCAGGGTCTAAACCAATCTGCCCACTACAAAAAAGTAACCCCCCAGCTTTAACAGCAATACTATAAGGGCCAACAGGCTTAGGGGCATTCGGGACGTTTGAGATGATTTCCATAATATCGTGAATTTATAAATTAATAATTCACAGCATACTAAATTTACGTCATGTAGAATAGAAAACTTTTATCGCAGCACCTACTGCGGGTAGGGGCGAGCCCTACCCCTACAATTTTACCCTGAGGCACTCGAAGGGCCTTCCACCCTTACACCCTTCCTGTTAATCTTCCCCCACCTAAAACCCAGCACTAATAGTAGGTGACTGCAAGCTAGGCGCATCGGACCTAAGGAAAGCATTAAATAACTGACCTGTTGTAAATAACAACCTAGGCTCTCCAGCCATACTTCCATCAGGTCCATCTCTAAGAGGAACAGATAAATCTATTCTCACGACAGTACCACCAGAAGATCGAAGTAGTCCTAGTCTAAGACCAACACCTACTGATGCATAGACACCATCATTAAAAAAATCACTTATATTATCTTCATACACCCCGCCCACATCAAAGAATGTAGCCCCACCGACACTAAATAATTTAGCAACGTCATCTACAAAATGTACCCGGTCTTCAAAGTTTGCAAGTATTCTATGCGACCCAGTAAAAGCTCTATCATCATACCCCCTAATCCCATTCGAAGCGCCCATCTGATACTGAAAATCATTATCTTCTTTGTATGCAGACTGAATAGCAAAATTAGAAGCTAAAGTATGCTGCCCGACATAAGTTCCATAGATATAAGAAGGACCAAAGACATTATAATATCGAGCTTGAGCACCCACAACTATCTGTCTAAAAGTATCTTTTTCAAAACGTAATGATCCCGAACCTTGATACCTAAAAAAATGAGACGGACCAAGGCGCACTCCATCAGTATCAGTAACTTTGAAAAGAAGTGAATCATTCAATGATCCTAAAGCCTCTGGAGCAATTTGCAAATTTGTTACAAATTCATTCCCTAAATTAATATCCTGTGGACGATCAAAATTATCTAAATAATTCAATGACACAAAATCAGGTACAATTCTTTGAAAAGAAATTGACGGCCCACTAAATCTTCTATCGGAAGCAATTTCCCTTGTAGAATCTGAAAAATCGGATTCATCCAAACCAATATCCTCGTAGTCACTACTACTGGCATTCTGAAATTCATCTCTGACATAACTATAACCGAACGTATACCTAAGTAAAGTATCCGAAGGATTACCTGAGGATATAGTATAACCTCCCATAAAAGACTGATGCTCTTGACGATATATAAAATCTTCATCAGCCGCTGTAAACATTCTACCCAATAAATCAGAAGCATCAACTTCGGTAAACCACGCTGATTTATTAACTAAACTCCTAAAAGGAAGGCCCCAAGAAAGAACAGATCTACGACCATCTGAACGCTCAAAATGACCTAATGAAAATCGCTGCAAGCTTCCTAAAAATCTTCTATCATCAAATACCAGCTCATACTTTCTCCGCCCCTCATCTTCGGCAAGTAAGGCCTCAACTCTTTTTCCATAACCTAGTAAATTTCCCTCAACAACTCCTATCGATCTACTCTGAGTTCCACTTCCAGAGGATAAAGAAACTACAGGGAAAAGAGTCCATACATCTTGTACACTAACAACAATATCAACAAACTCACCATCAACTACTTCCGTGATTTTGATCTCTCTTAAGAATGGTAGAGACCTCAGATTACGCGCACTTTCCTGAACCACGAATGAATCGTACTTATCGCCTGGTTTGAATAATAACTCTCTTGCTACGATATCTTCTTTAGTATTTACCTTTAGACCATTCGCGATACTATAAATGCCCGATACATTGTCTCCGGCAAAGACGTCGTTAATCAATATCTTAATTTCTCTAATAACTTTTTTTTCAGATTGCTCGGTAGCGTTACAAACACTTGGAATAACAAAAAAGAAAAACAAGGCTAAAGATAACTCCCAAGTTACCATATTTATTTTCTCGAACATTCCCACTTTTGAATTGACCCTTACAAAACCACTTCATTAATCGTTCTCTTATTTTAGATGCAAAATCTTAAAAAAAACGATACCTTAACTTTGATTCTTTATAATAAAATTAGGCTAGGCATGAAAGACTCCGAATTTACTGGGAAAAGACTAGATACAAGTAGTGATCCACTTTGTCTTAACTTAAGCCTTATCGCGAATACCCTACTAGTTTTAGAGCGTAATATACTATGGATTGGGATACCTGTGCTACCAACCTTACGTTTAAAACTAGATCCACAAGTAGAATTCTTTTATCCCTTATCAGATTTTATTAGAGCCACTCTGGTAACCATTCCCTCTAAGGACCTAGTAAGCGCGAGAGATATGCTAAGCTCCAAAGGCGAAGACTCACAGGAAGCAGAGTATTTTTTAACAAAATTTAGGTCCTTAAGCATTAAAGACTATCTATACTTCCCCCTTCTAACCTACAGCATAGTATTTATTCTAACACTGACTTCAATATTTCCATTTGTAAATAACTTACCCACGGCTCTTACAATCTCACTATTAACCGCTCTTGGAGGCACGCTAGGTTCCTTATTATTCTTCCTAGAAAACTTAAGATTCTTTTCATTCATTAAAATTCTTGATAATGAGATCCTTAGAAGAAGTGGCAAGTCTTCCAATCGCCATATAACACCAATTCCTAGGACAGCATTTTCTAGGAGTACGCAGGCCAAACTATGAATAAAATAAAAATTGTACTACCTATTGCTCTCACTTTTGTAATTGGGATTAACATTGCAGAAGAACCAACTCCCAGTCCTGGAGTGACTAAAAGTGAGGACAGTGCCTTTGGTGAGCTTTTTAAAACTAGCTTGGGAGATACGGATTTTATTGTTTGTGAAAGCAGCATCAGCGTAAATGTCACAAGAACCGCTAGCAATCTTCCATCTGATGAAAATATTTTTTATTTAAAACTTAATAAGAGAGGGAAAGATGGTAAACAAACCTTAAAGGAATTAGAACTCGAAATTGAATCCGCTAAAAGCAAAGCGCTTGAAAGTTGCAGGAAACAAAATTCACACCAAGAATGCCTAACAAAAGGCTTGATCAACAACCAAAGTACCTATACAGAGCTGGATTATCAGTCAAGAAAAGCATTTCTAGAAGGTCTTGTGAAAAGCTGCGAAGAACAGAAAGCTACTTGCAAAGTTGCAAATGCGTCCAAACCAGAGTGCTTTATAAATAAGTTTGATACTGCTAGTACTGCCACTAAGGAAGCTTCACCTGCTGCCACACCAGCAGAACCAGCGAAGCCCGCTGGAAAAAAATAAAATGGACTAAGAGTAAGGTTACTTTCCTACCTTAACACCAAATGTGATATGCATTTTTTGATTCGTAATCGAGGATCTTTCTTCGACTTGTGCAATCTCAGCCAATGCTTCTTCAATCTGCTTAAATATCTCTTGACCTAAATTAGAGTATACAACTTCACGACCTCTAAAACGCATAGAAAATCTAACCTTGTCACCTTCGCCTAAAAATTTCTTAGCATGTCTTATTTTCGTCTCTAGATCATGAGAATCAGTACTATAACGTATTCTAATTTCTTTGGTGGAATGAGTGACTGTCTTCTTTCTAGCTTCAGCGGCTTTTTTCTGCTCACGGTACTTTAATTTACCGTAATCAAATAGCCTACATACTGGTGGCTTTGCCTCAGGAGCAACCTCTACTAAATCTAATCCCTCTTCTTCTGCTATTCTTATAGCATCTCGGGTTAGTATTACTCCTTTCTGCTCACCAGAATCTAAAATTAATCTTACTTGGGGGGCTGTAATCTGTTCGTTTATTCTGTGCTTTTCAGTCTCTTCAGCTTGTGAAAACTTATTATTATTTCCTCTTTTCTGCATGTAACGCTTATGGGTCCCCCTAGTAGTTTATAAATATAGCTAATTAGTACTCTAACTTGGCTAATCACCGAGTTCATTACACTACTAACAGCTGAACATCAACAAAAGTTCTTATTCCTTAGATAATTAATCTCTTAAAAAGGATTCTTCAATTTTAGGGCTAAACGCAGATTAACTGCTTCCTAATACGTACGTAAGATAGTAAATTGAATAGCATTAAACACAACACTCCTTAGGATTTTCAAGATGCTTAAACGAACCTCATTTAGCACTAAAATTATCGGCCTTTTATTGTTTTTCCTATGTTCTTGCGGTGAAGCAGGTGACTTACTAGACATCGCTCTAGATCCTCCCTCAAGAAAACCTATTGATAAATCTATTGTTGGTATTAATAATTTTTTTGTTAACAATGAATTTGGTTCCATCTCGGAACAGTACACTGATATCAATTCTAACTTAGGTCTTAAATTCTATAGGGTACTTTTTGCTTGGACTGACGATGTTCAACCAACCCCTTCTAGCCCCTTAAACTTTTCTTTCTATGATCAGATCGCGCTAAACATCCCAGCGGGAGCAGATGTATTAGTAGTACTTACTCATCAACCAAGTTGGATGGCAGATCCTTCAAACTGGACCTCGGGGAATGCAAGATCAACTTGGATTGATAGATTTTTAAAGCCAACGGTTGCAAGATACGGCTCAGTTCCAAGGATTAATGGGTTTGAAATTTTCAACGAGCCAGATATTGTTACGGTAGCTGCTGATTCCGTATTAGAACTACAGACTCCTGCTAACTACTTTGAGCTCTTAAAAGATTCTTACTTTGCTATTAAGTCAATAGCTCCTAGTAAGCTCGCTGTAATGGCGGCTACCACTTCTATTCAAAGAAATTTCCCAACAATTCTCGATTACAACAGGACCCTAAGAGATCTTGGGGGTGAGGGCTATACTGACATCTGGAATGTTCACTACTATGCAACTTCATATGAAAGTGTTGTAACTAACAATGGTGTGGGAGACTTCTTAAATAGTGTTTCCAAGCCTATCTGGGTTACAGAATCTGGGGAACAAGGTCCGAATAAGCAGCTTGCTTACGTAGAAACTGCTTGGCCTTTTCTTAAAGAAAAAATTCCTAGGATA
>JBILFC010000245.1:0-4622 GCA_044351785.1 Bdellovibrionota bacterium | reverse complement strand
CATAGGACAGAAGCACTGGCCAAAAGATTTCCCAAATAATAAAGGCGATGGCGAGCAACAGCATTCTAGGAATCCACACTAAACATGAAGAATTCCCTATTTTAGCATCTTGAGTATTATCGGATTGCCTAACTAACACATTTTTTAAAAATTAATTTGCGTTTCGCATATATCAAGTACAAAATGATGACATTTCTCCTCAGACGACCAAGCTCTTCCTAGCAACTCTAGTCCAGCAATCTTAATCAAACTCTACCGTCCATTCAATTCCGTATTTATCTCTAAACATTCCAAAGTAAGGCCCCCATGGACTATAAGATATCGGCATTTCTACCGTTCCACCTGCTGAAAGTCCATTAAATAATTTATCTGCTTCTTCTTTGCTTTCTGCGCTAATTGAAATTTTAGATCTATTTTCATTCTCGTTTACCCTTCCCAAAATTTCTGGGACATCATTGGCAATTAAAATATTATTACCAATAGGCAAGGCTATGTATAATATTTTATTTGCTTCACTCTCCGCTACTGGGAAATCAGGGCTTGATAGGTCTTTAAACCTAACAATTTTTGTAAACTCTCCACCGAACACCGATTTATAAAATGTAAAAGCTTCTTCGGCATTTCCGTTGAAATTTATATAAGGATTAATAGTTGCCATCAGTATTATTCTTTGAATTTATTAAGTTAGTTAAATTACTTTACAATAGTCACTTTTAGCAAATTCAACTTTCTAATTCTATAAGAAAGTGCAATGTTTAGAAAATGGATATAATTACAATTTCTCTGGCTTGTATTGCTGGCCTTATTGCTGGCACAGTCGATGCCATCGCGGGTGGTGGTGGTATAATAAACTTGCCAACATTAATGTTTCTTGGCCTACCTGTAGACATGGTACTTGGCACGAACAAACTACTTAGCACAAGCGGCACAGTAGTCGCCGCAACAAAATACATCGGTAATAAAAAATATTCTGATTTTGTTATCAAGTATTGCCTTATATGTACCTGCATCGGAGCGGGGCTTGGTGCGCTTTGCGCCTCTTATGTTTCGCCAGACATTTTAAAGCCTGTAGTTAGCATCGCTGTGATAGGCATAGCGTTATACCCCTCACGGTATAGTTTTCAGCATAATAGCACTACTTAGTTATAGAGTGAAGGGGTATAGTGGAGCGCTAGCGAAGCCATATACAAATATACTGCTCACAAATAACCCATTTTTAGGATCTGTGAGGGGTATATTTATTCTAGAGCTAGTCGCCTTACGGCTCCTACGCATACTGCTATTTCACTTCGATGAACTTCCGAAACGGAAATTCATCTCGTGAGCAGTATATACTTATTTTTCAAACCAGAAATTGGAGTTATTGACTATGATCGCAAGCACACTAAATTAAAAATTCTCCTAACTTCTATTGGAGCCTTCGCTCTAGGCTTTTACGATGGGCTTTTTGGTCCAGGTACAGGCGCATTCTTAACCTTCATGTTCATTCGCTTTCTTGGGCAAGGTTTTATTTTAGCATCAGGAAACACAAAGATATTAAATCTAGCTAGCAATATTGTAGCACTTTCCATTTTCCTCTTTAATAAAAAAATAATTTGGTCGATTGGAATTCCAATGGCTATTGCTAATATGCTTGGTGGATATATTGGCGCTCATATCGCAATCAAAGTGGGTGCGATGGATTTTTATAGTCATGGCAATTATTGTTGGAATTAAGTTAATTGCTTAATTTTTGAAAAGATATTCTAGTCAATTAAAATCTTATCTTACTTATAAGCATTCCTGCTTATATTCTCTCTGTGACCCGCCAAAGCTCTTAAACTTTGGTAGTGTAACTACCTAATATTACTTGCACACGTTAGAACATAAGCAAGATCATACCTTCACCCCATAACTTAATGATATCTTTTAAATAGGTAAAATTTTCTATCAGAGGACATATGGCACAAGATGACAACGAGGAAAATTCTAACGGTTCAAGCTGGGCGTATTCTACTTCAACATCCAGTTCAAACGCGGACAATAATGACTCTTCAACTGGAGTTTCCGCATTCTCTACCGATCCCGCTCAGAACGTAGGCGACCGGCCACTTTCAAATTGGGGCGAAGAGCCTCGAATCGAAGATTCAAGCACTCCGAAAACCTGGAACATTTGGCATTCCATAGGTCGACTTTTTGGTGCGCCTAGTTCTTGAAAGAAGTACCGTTTAACGTTCTTATTCCAAGCTCAGTTTAGAAGTAGAAAGAGGGTGGTACTTAAATACTCTAACCAAACAAATATTATTCATCAAGAAAGAATATTATGAAGAGCCTTTCAGTGAAAAACCTACCTGGCCTTAAAAACTAATCCGATACCTAGACTTTCCAAGACCACCTTAATACTAGAAAATAAAGGATTACCATTCTCAGAAAGCATGCCATATAAACTTTCTCTATTGAGGTTTGTTCTTTCTGACAATGCTTTCATCCCTGCATTAGCTTTGACGACATTTCGTATACCCTGATAGAAGGCAATCTCCCCTTCCTCCAAGCAAGCCTGAAGGTACCCTGAAGCAAAATTAAGATCTTTTAGCTTAGAATCTAAAAAAGAGTCATAATTAATGCTTGGAGAAATCTTTTTTTCTTTCTTGATAATTTTCCCAATACTTTTTGGCTTTTTCAATGTCTTCATTTTGCGAACTTTTATCTCCACCCATAAGCAATATAATTAATAGATTTGAATCCTCGCCATAATAAACTCTATAACCTGGACCAAAATTAATCCTCAGTTCAAACACTCCTGAACCCAGAATCTTATAGTCTCCAAAATTACCGTGTTCCAAACGGTCTAAGCGCACCATAATCTTATGCTTTCCGACCTCATCTCGTAAGCGCGAAAACCACTTGCTAAATGGAACCTTACCATATCTATCCCGATAAATGACTATTGATCTAATCTTCCCTACCATTCCTAATGTAGCCTATAGACTACTACCTTGTCAACTACAATTCTTAACGATTTTTTTAAGTATTTTATACTCTTAATGTTATCGTAAAAAATAAGAGGGTAATTCAGGCGTTTTAATTAAAAGGATTCTCGAGAGTACTTCAAAAGTTAATTTGATCGGGATTAGATACGTAAAGGAATAAAAAAAGTGGTACTTAGTATCTCTAAACTGATATCCTAAGGCATGAAAAAAAGCCCATATTATTGGATAGCAGAAGAGCTCTTAGACCACCCGACTTTGATTGAAAAGCAGATGTTTGGATCCAATGCTTTTTATATACTGCTCACGAAATGAATTTCCGTATAGGAAATTTATTGAAGTGAAATTGCAGTATGGCGTAGGAGCCGTCAGGCGACTAGCTCTAAAATAAATATACCCCTCACAGATCCTAAAAATGGGTTCTTTGTGAGCAGTATATTTGTATCTCTCGACAGGCTCGAGACAGGTTATGGCTTCTGTCTACCCTGAGCAAAGTCGAAGGGCTAACGCTCCGCTATACCCCTTCACTTAATTTAGTTAAGGGGCTAGAGTACGAGAAACTCATTCGTGAGGGGTATATAGATGGCAAACTTAAACTCGTCTTAACTCAGGGAAAGGAAAAACCTTGGAAAGGAGTTTTAATCCCAACCTTCAAAGAGCATCATGCAAGTTTAATAAAGGAAATACCGGAACTAGAATCTCATAGCATCTTAGGTAAATGGCTATATCTTTCTGACGAGGCAGAGGTATTTGAGGAAGCCGCCTATCGCCTCATAGAGTTAATTCTAAAAAATGATATTAGAATCGGAGTTGAACCAAAAAACGAACCAATAATATAGCATTGTCCAAGGTCTGATTTTTAACCTATAAAGTCTTCAATGGTCTCTTTCCCATTCCCTCTCTGCTTCTTCTAGTTGTTTACTTAACTCTTCTTTACTTGGAAGGTATAGCTGATATTCAGATGCATGAATATTCGCCCCTTCCGGAAGGGTAATTTCTATTAAAGACTCTTTCTTCTTTTTGCAAATTATAATACCGATGGTAGAGTTTTCTTCTGCAGTCTTAATAAATCGATCATAGAAATTAACATACATTTGCATCTGACCTAAATCTTGATGCGTTAATTTCCCTATTTTTAAATCAATCAAAGCGTAACACTTCAGACGCCTATTGTAGAAAACAAGATCTACATAGAAATGATCCTCGTCAAATGTAAATCTTTTTTGCCGAGCTTCAAATAAAAACCCCTTACCAAGTTCAAGAAGAAAATATTCTATCTTATCAATGATTGCTGTTTCTAGATCAGATTCAGTGTACTTATCTTTTTCTTTCAAATTTAGAAATTCAAGGACATAGGGATCCTTTATTATGTCACTTGAGCTATTTAAAAGCTGCCCCTCGGAGGCTAATTTCCGAACTCCCTCTTTATCTCTACTTAGTGCCAGTCTCTCAAACAGACTAGAAGAGACTTGTCGTTCCAACTCCTTAAGAGTCCATCCCCCTTTTTTGGCTTCAATTTCATAAAATTTTCGTTCCTGTTCATTGGTAATTGACATCAAACAAACATAATGAGACCAACTCAAAAAAGATTGCGCAGACACAGTCTGCGCAATCTCCAAAGACATCAAGTCGCTTAATTTATTAACATTTTCAATT
>JBILFC010000209.1:0-5735 GCA_044351785.1 Bdellovibrionota bacterium | reverse complement strand
AGAAGCCTATTACGATAATTGTCGATTTGGGGTCACAATAAGCAAGTTTCCCTCGCAATCTAACTGCCTTACATTCCTCCAATTTCACCCCAAGCCGACTTAGCCCGGCCAACATTGTTTTCTTCGCATCATCCAAGTTAACCAAGATCACCGTCGCCGGTGGTAATGGTTCGATTGCTTCATGTGCACCTGCCTCAACTGCCGCAGAAGCCGTTGTTGTGTCTACTGTGGCTTCTTTCCTTCCTGCAGTTTTACCAATAACTTTCATAGCCTTGGACTTCGCCATGATAGGATCCTTAAATATAACCATGGAAATACAAAACTCTGGACACAACATTATTACCTGTAATTCACGAAAATTGCCAATTAAGGCACATCTAATTTTTTATCTCTGTGTAGAAATTAAATGTTAAATATTATTGGTGGGTTATGTAGGTCTTGGCCAAAGCCAGTTAAAAGCCGACCAGAGGCTTCGGCGTGAGCTCAGCCGAACGGTCGGCGCTCCCAGGGTTCCTTTTTCGGGCGACCGCGAGGGTCGCCCCTACGGAGGATTTGCGTATCCTCGTTTCTTAAAAGCCTCTAAATTCTCTATGGCCTTCTTACCCCTTAAACCCTCAGAGGCTTTGGTGTGCTATTGGTGTTTGTCTAGTAGCTTTAGGGTTAGGTAGCGAAGTTTAAAAGAAGAATATTGTAACTATAAAAAGAGATGCTTTTATATAATACTTTAACGAACTCATTAAGTGTGAGAGTGTTGGATTCTAATTGATTGAATCTTATTTGCATCGAAATTTATTTATGAAATTCAAGCGAATGTTAAAAAAAAGATATATTCTAAAAATTTTATTGTATTTATTATTCTTAGTTGGATGTGAGGTGCAATTTATGCATCCACCACTTGAAGTTAGTAAAACTATTAATGAGTCGTCCCTAATTGGTATTTGGCATTTATCTTCAGACGAAATTAAAGAGAGAGTATATCTAGCTGTTAACCCTGCCAACGTGAATAAATTGGCCGTACTTTATGTAGAACTAAAATCAGAAGGGCGGTTTGAAAGCACGCAGATTCTTGTTGAGCCTTTAAATATTAAAGGACAGAGTTATTTCGTTGCTGAATTACCCCCGTCACTTAAAAAGAATGATGATAATACTGCCAAAAGTTATGTACTCGTTAGATATTCTAAAACTGGGACAGATAAAATTACACTCTGGAGTATCTCCAGTCAAGAAATTCAGAATGCGATAAACGGAGGTTTGTTAAAGGGGACATATAATACAAATGGGATGTGGCATAATACTACTGTTCTCAGTGATTCAGCTGAGATTTCAAAATTTATTGCAGCGAGCGATGTTGATAAGCTTTTTAAGAAAAGTTATGAATTTAAGAAGTTGCATTAAGTGGGGGATGGTTAAATAAAGAGGGGAGTGCTTTGCGGGCGACCGCGAGGGTCGCCCCTACGGAGGATTTACTTATCCTTTTTTCTTAAACCCCTCGAAATTCTCTATGGCCTTTTTACCTATTAGCCCATCGGCGGCTTCGGTGTGCCATGAAAAAGATGCAAGCCCGCATAAATATAAATTTATGCGGGCTAGAGGAACCTTATATATTCATTTTGGGAGATGTTTTTTTTCAAAATCAAACAGTACCCCTTGAGGAACTTCTGCAAGAGGCATCGCCCATATGCATGTCTTTGTCATTCTGCAAAACCACAGGAAGACTATCTCGTTGTGAAATCTTCCAACAATTCGGAAGGGAAGATGAAATCGTCGAGTAGGGTTAGGCATTTCCCCATTCAATACTTGAAATCCATCCCGCGAGAGAACCTCATTTACTGTGTCAAAAATTGAGGAGGTGAAAGAGCTACCACTGCCCTTTCGGACCACATCATTTCCATTAATATGAAAACCCCCGGCAACTTGTACCGCTAGTTTTGTACCGCCTGTTTCAATGTACGCTCCGTTGCGAATCAGTATATGGTTAATAGACATTCTTCCGTATCCTTTCTCTGATACTAAAAACCTTGAATGCACCACGGGGAAGAATTAATATTGAACTTGAACAAAGTCAAGGTAGTGTTCTTAAGTCATTAGGATAAATAGAGATTGTTAGATAAAGAGGAGAGTGCTTTGCAGAGTCCCTTCTTCTCAACTGTAAACCATGTCTTGGCCAAAGCCATATTATAGCCGACCAGCGGCTTCGGCGTGAGCTCAGCCGACCAGCGGTCGGCGCTCCCAGGGTGATTTTGCGGGCGACCGCGAGGGTCGCCCCTACGGAGGATTCGTCATCCTCGTTTCTTAAAAGCCTCGAAATTCTCTATCGCCCTCTTCCCTCTTAATCCATCAGCAGCTTCGGTGTGCCATTGGTGTTTATCTAGGAGTTTTAGAGTGAGTGAGTAGAAGATGTCATGGGAGAGGGAGAGTTCTTTCTTTAATAGTTCTCCTTTATCAAAGAAGTCATCTCGTCCTAAGTTACTTAGATCTGCATCAAGGAGGTACTCTGCGATGTGAGATGAGATGGTTCTTACGAAGATGCATCCAAGATCATTTAACTTAGTATCTATGATCATGTCAGAGACGATTTTTATTTCATCCTCTGAATATGTGCCAGTAACTTTCATCGTAGTTTCTATAAGCTCAGCGGCTAGTACTTCATTATCATCTAATCTAAATAGATATCCAGCATCATGATAAGCGGAGGCGATGGCTAAAAGTTCTAACTCTCTTTCTCTTAGCCCACCAATAATACCAAACTTAATCCCCTCAGTGAGTACATCCTTAGTGTGATGCACGCTGTGATAATGCAAAGTAGGTGGTAGCTCAGTTTCTAACCTCTGGAGAATTGAACTTATAATCGGAAGATCTAAATACTTATTACAAGCAGTTTCAACTTTCTTAAAAAGCGCATCATCTAGATTATCAGAATTTATCATTTTACAGCCTGGTTCAAATTCTTCATAGCCTCAGAGAATTTTTCTGGATTAAATTGTTTCTCATTCTCTAAAGATTTATGAATTGCCTTTACTTCTTTACTATATAACTTACCATCAGGATCTAAGGAAGAAAGAATAGAAAATACTCCCATCGCATATTGCTCCGCTACCTCGTAAGGCATGAACTTCTTAAAGTCAGCATAATCAGTAAAAGCGCTTAGGTTTTTCTTTAAAATCTCAGAAGTAAATTCTGTTTTCTTAGCATAATGAAGCGCTTTGTCGTTTAAGAAATCTTTAAGAGAATCAATCTTATCAAGACTCTTATCTTTATCCGTTTCATGACTAAGACTAGAAGTAAGCTTATGAAGAGTGCTAGCAAGCTCACAACTATTAGTACTAATAGCAGTTGAAATAGCGAACAAAGAAGAAAGATTAAGTTTTAGCTCTCCAGGCTTGCCACCATAAGAACGTACCTTCCATTCCTCATTAACTAAAGAATGATGACAGTTGTAACAGTAAAAATTAGAAAGCTCGGGTAGCCTTGATTCACTTTTCATGTCTCTTTCAAGAGAATCTAAAATCCGAACCGATCTCTCTATCTGACCAATTAAAAAGGCCCTAAAAGGGTCATAGGTACCCTTTCTCTCAGTGTAGTCTTTATCAATTGACCAGTGCCTAGGCTGTAAAATTCCATAAGTATCAAGATCAAAAGATAACCTCGGGTGGCCAGAGCCAATTAAACGATGATTAACAGTCTTATCTTTATTCCCAGCATGACAATCTAGACAAACCTTAGCCCTAGATTCTAAATTATATAAATCAGTCATACCGTCATCTATATTATCTTGATGAGAACGCCCCTTTTGAGTATGACTTTTAAGATACTCTTCGCCTGGCCCATGACAAGATTCACAACCCACTCCGTCTTCTAACCTAAATTTCTCATCTCTATTCTTTTCACTAACAAAAGTACTGTGACAGGAAAGACATAAAGGATCTTCTTCGGCCTTCTTGATCCCCATATGCTCAGCCATTTTCTTAGCATCATCACCAAGTAAATCTTTAAAGGCCCTGGCATGCGCATCGTGATTAAACCAAATCTGATATTCATTTTGATTAACTGATGAAGATGATCTTGCCTTTACTCCACCATGACAACTTGAAGAAGCGCAACTAGCAACACCTTGGTGTTTAAGATCCTCTCCCATGACGATTGAAGAAGTAAAGAAGAGTAGACTGAATATACTAAGAATGGGGCGGAGAATCATGATGCATTTTTATGAATGAGACTTCTTTCTTGCTAGCAAAGAATGTTGTATGGTGTCAACCAAAGAGCTTAGTGACCCTTTAACTGATAAATATGCTGTACTATTTTCCGTTATTTAATCGGGCCTACAATTTATTACTTTTTATTCCGTAGATGAGTACAGACTTCGACATAGCTATAATAGGCGCTGGACCAGGTGGACTTGCCGCTGCGGCAAATGCTGGTAGCAAGAATCTCTCTCATATCTTGTTTGAGAGCTCTGAAGTTGGGAATACAATCTTTGATTATCAACTTAAAAAATTAGTAATGGCTGAACCTAGGAAGTTACCATTAGGTGGCCTAGTGCAATTTAAGGAAGGATCAAGAGAAGAAGTCTTGGCCGGATTTAACAAGTGTATAGCAGATCATAAAATTAATTTAAAAAGAAGTAGAGTCCTTGAAATTAAAAAATCAGGAGAAGACTTTCTAGTACTCACCAAAGATTCTGAATTCAAAGTAAGGAGTATTGTTCTTGCAATTGGGAACATGGGAACTCCTAGAAAACTTGGAGCACCAGGGGAAGACCTACCACATATCGCCTATACCCTTTCAGACCCAGCAGCTTTTTCTAATAAGCATATATCCATAATTGGGGCCGGAGATTCTGCAATTGAAAATGCTTTAGCCTTAATGGAGAATAATAAAGTTACTCTTATTAATAGAAGAGCTGAATTCCCAAGAGCAAAAAGTGCAAATAGGAAAAAAATACTAGAAGCTATTAAAAATGGGGAAATTAATTGCTTTTACGATACTAAAATTAAAAAGTGCACTGAAGCTGAGATTTGTTTAGATACTCCCAATGGTGAAACAACAATACCTTGCGAACATATAATTGTAAGAGCTGGGAACATACCTCCGAGAGAATTTTTGGAAAATTGTGGAATTAAATTTCCAAGTAGTGATCCAGCAAGTTACCCACAGGTAGATGGTAAGTATCAAAGTAATGTAAAAGGTATTTATATTATCGGGGCATTAATCGGATATCCTTTAATTAAGCAGGCTATCAATCAGGGCCATGAAGTAGTTGAACATATCCTGGGCAATGAAGTTGAACCTGCTGATACTCCCTTAATCGCGGAAGTAACTAAGGACTTAAATTTAAGTCCTAAACATGCGGTAGAGTTTCTTAGAGAGAGGCTGCCTTTATTTAAAGAACTATCAGATCCGCAGTTTAGAGAGTTAATTATAGATTCCACTCTTCATGTTTTGGATAAGGGTGATGTGATTTTTGAAAAGAATGCTTCAGGGGATTCCTTTTGGAATATTGTAACTGAAAGTGTCGATATCAAATCTCCTCATGGTGAAGGAGTGATATTTAATCTAAAAGCAGGAAATTTCTTCGGCGAAATGGGGCTGATCTCTGGTAGAAGGAGAAGTGCTACTGTGGTAGCGGGAGCTAAAAATTCGATTTTACTAGAGACTAAAAGAAATCAGATTCTTAAACTGATGGGCTCTGTGCCTAGTCTCAATAAGGCAATCGACGAGGTCTTTTTCTTAAGAAT
>JBILFC010000208.1:0-5740 GCA_044351785.1 Bdellovibrionota bacterium | reverse complement strand
TCCAGAAATCCCTGAGGATTATCACAAATACGAGCATGTAATAAATGATATTATGGGCGTTCAGTCTACGGAACCGAATGCTAGCATAGCTGTACTATTAAGAACAAATTCTCAACTTGAAGAGTTCTGCCATTATTTAAAAATTTGCGGATTAGAATTTACAAGTAGTCAGACTAGCAAATTGGATTCCTACTATCCAATTCAACTCCTAATCTCACTTGTCACACTGGCAGAACACCCAAAAGATCAATTATCCTTGGTACATCTACTAGAATCGAACTTAGACCTCGAACAGTTAATTGGTTCTGATACTAAAGAGCCGGGCATCATCAGTAAATTAATTAAAGAAAAGTTCCTTAAGGAAGGCTTCGCAATAACTCTTTCTCACTTCATCTCTAAATACTTAAGAACTTGTTCCTCCGAGTCAGAGCGAAATATTATATATATCGCCATTTCTATTGCATTAGAATTTGAAAGAAAGGGTCTGACAAACTGGCCTGAGTGGATAGAAAGAGTCTCATCGACTAAGATACCAGCGTCTAGTGAGTCCTCACTACAAATAATGAGCATCCACAAGGCTAAAGGACTAGAATTCGATTATGTCTTTATTCCTGAGTTAGATGATCCTCTATGGCGAGTTGCTAATTTAAAATTGCTGAAAAAAGAAGAAAATGCGTTCCAAGCACCGACATCAATTGTTAGGAAACCATCGGAACCTGAAGTTAACTTTGTTCCAGCACTTAGAGAGTTAAGAGATACTTGGATTGACTCACAGATCAGAGAAGGTCTATCTCTACTATATGTAGCTATTACAAGAGCAATAAAAGGCTTATTTCTATATATAGATCCAAATGACAAGGCCGTTAGCGAAATAAACATTTTAAGTTTAGCAGACATACTTAGGACAAGTTTATTCTATGCTGATAAAGTTGCCCCCGAAGACGATCTCTACCAATCCTATAGAAAGGAATCGGAGAATGATGCTAAGAATGAAGAGGTAATTTACTCAGTACCTGAGATGCTAGAACTAAAATGGTCAAGCGTTAACCCACCCCTAGAATGCTCATTAAAAGAAATCTTTAAAACTAGCGCGAAAACTTCTAGTTCCAAATCCACACACTCCCTTGAGATCCCCGAGCTACTTTCACAGCTACGAGGATCTACGGCCCTAAACTTCGGAACTCTTGTTCATAAATGTCTAGAAAAAATTAACTGGCTAGAGTCTGAAACTGATCTAGATAGCTTCTTACTTGAGATAGTCAACAGTATTGGAAATCCTCTTGAGCCTAGCCTTAGAGAAAACATTTTAACTTATCTTAAAAAATCTTTTAACTTCCCTAACATAAAAGATATATTTACGAAGTCAGCCTTTAGCGCTTCTAATAAGAATCCTATTATACTCAATGAAATTGCTCTTTTAAATACAGACGAAGGGAATCTACTTGCTGGCAACATAGATCGCCTCCTTATAATAGAAGAAAATGATCTTCCGATTGAAATCATGATCTATGACTTTAAAACTGACAGTGAAATTGCACCTGATAGACACAAGGAGCAGCTAACAAATTATAGACAATTAGTTAAAGCACACTGGGGTTTAAGGGATACTGAAGTGCGGGCTTTTATCGTATATTTAGATAATGGTTCCATCCTAGAGTCATAAGTCCCTATAAATACAAGCTTTAATTTCTCACATTTTAACAGCGAAATATCCTAAAGAATCTTATCCGAGTTGCCGACATCTTAACTATTAGGACATTAATACATGAGGTGTGAGATGAATGTTGAAGCAATTGAAAACGAACTACTAGATGCTCTTGTGAATTTGGAAGAAACTGGGTTCATTCTTGAAGAGCTACTAATGACTCCTAATCTTGATACCTATAATTCTAGCCTTAGACTAGAAGAAGCTCACTAAGATTATTTAAGTCTCGCTCTAACTAAGCTTACATCAGGTGTGGTTTCTGTACCTTGCTGATTGTAAGCTTTTAAAGTCGCTCGGACACTGCCGACAAGAACTTCGCTTTCCATTTTCAATATATCGCGAGTTTCATCAGCTGCCATCCATATAGTTCCCTTGCGAAATCTATTCTCACCTTCTGAATCTGTAAGTTTTTTAATTGTAGGGCTGATTTTATATGCGTCCCTTTCTACATTTAATATTTTAATTTTTTCAACTGCCTCAGGTAAGAATGTAATCAAGTATCTGTGCTTTCCATTATAGATCTGAAAGCTCGCTTCTTTACCTAACTCTACATTAATACTTCTAGCTAAAAATGCTGCTGATATAGGATCTCGAATCTCATCTTCAGAAAAGAACTCTCTCACTTCTTCTTTCTTACCGTTCTTTTCAATAAAGGATTTAATAAGGCCGGGTGATGGGAAATCAACTTCCACCTTTTTTAATTTACTATTTTCAGTTTGCTCAATATGAAATTTAAGTGGTTGAAAAGTATTTAAACTAAACTCACTTTCGCTAGTATGTCTCAAGGTATAAACAAGATCTATCACCTTACCACTTTTAGCAGAGGCAAGTACCTTCATGTTGTTATCTTCTTTTGATACCTCAACACCTGCTTCGCCTACGGGGATGCCTTGCCATGCTACTTCATAATAATATTTCCCTGTGGGTAAGGATGAAAGCACAGGTTTAGAGGAAACCAGACCCACCTTAATAGTACCCGGCTCGATATAATCAGCCATGGCTTCACTCTGAAACATTACTGTAACAGGTAGAAGAGCAATAATGGCGAATTTTAAATATCTAATCATATTTTCACTTAGGACGTCATATATCAGAGTTCTATTTATTTAAGGAACTATGAATTTTAAGCCTACATGTAAGGTACTTTGATCTAATTATTACGGCATGTTATTAGATTGTGACTTTTAAAAATACGACAAATGTCCCTAAAAACTACCTCCCCCCACCTTAGTTACTATATTGAAAGACTTTTCGGTGGCATCCCAGAGTGTCTAGAGGATAGCTTTAATTTTACCATCGAACACGGCGGCATGCTGGAGTTAGACTTTAAACGCCCTGAAGGCCAGTCCTATAACCCAAGACCAGCTAGAATTGCCCTTATAGGAATAAAAGATGAGAATATAAATAGTCTTGAACTAATTCAACTACTAATTCTTTCCTCTTTAATTGAAGTTAGCGAGAACGTAAACGCTTTAGATGTAAATTTAATCTCTAAAAAAATTAATATCATTAATCCTACTAGACTTCTGAACCTACAAAAATATGCGAATGAAGATGAGGCAGCATGTACTAGCTTAGATAAAGACGATTTTAAAATACTGCTTTCATTACATATAGACAGAATGAGACATTCCCATCAAGGAACAATTGATGATATTAAGAGAGCGTTTAAAAAAAGTAAGCAATACTTAAATAACCCACAAGCAAGTTCTCTACGCTCAAGTCTTATTATAAATAATTGGTGCGAAAAAATGCAACGACAATTTCCAGAAATTTAACTTAGATGAAAAAGCTCATAGAATATCCTCTTTTTTACATATTTGTGGTCGTTTTCTTAGCGATCTTAGTTTTATTTGACATCCTTCAGCGCTTAGCAGTTCCTTTCGGTCAAAAAGTAGTTGATAAAGTAGTACTATATTTCAATCTCTCATTGATACAAGCTCTTAGAATAGTCGGATGTAGGCTAAAAATTATCGGCGAGGTTAAGCTACCTGATAAAGGTCCCGCTATTATAATTTCCAATCATCAATCAATGTTTGATATTCCGGCGATTCATTCTGTTTTTAAAAATATTCGACCGCGATTCATTTCCAAGAAAGAGTTAGGAAAAGGTATTCCAGGAGTATCTACTTGCCTTAGAGTATCTCATGCCGCTCTTATAGATAGAAGCGATGCTAATCAAGCACTAGCCGAAATTCAGAAATTTAGTGCATTCTTAAAGGACAACGAAGTTAGCGGTGTTATCTTCCCTGAAGGCACTAGGGCAAGAGATGGTGCTCTTAAGCAATTTAAGAAGAGAGGCATTGATACTTTAATAAAACACACAGCCCCTTGTTGGATAATACCTCTAACTATCGATGGTTCATGGAGACTTCAAAATAGGAAGTTCGGCCCAATACCCTGGGGAGTAGAAATCAGAATGAATGTAGGAGAACCAATATTCGTCTCAGATCCGAACTCTTTCAAGGGCATAGGGGAGGAGATTTATGCCCAGATAGGAAGAAATTTAACTGAAATGCGAACCACTTAAAGAAATTTGGTTTGTATTAGGTTTTTTTACGATATATATTAGGTGCAAATTAAAAATAAGGATTTTATGGCTAGATTAAATAAAATAAATGCAGTTATCTCATTAAGTGTATTTTCAATGTTACTAACTTCATCCTGCTCAACTGGACCACAAAGACCTCAATTCTTCCCTAATGATTACTACAGAAAAGTAGGTTCATACCAAGCAGAGTCTGATACTGCTCAATGTATGGCAATGGCCGATGAATACGTTCAAGATCCATCTGGATGGCAGAATGCAGCAAAATCTACAATAGGTGGCGCAGCTGTCGGTGCTGGAGTTGGAGCTATTGGTGGTGTGATTACTAAGGGTGCTGTAGGACGAACTACTGCTGCAGGTGCTGCGATCGGTGGTCTTCTAGGAGTTGTTAGTGCGCTAAGTGAAGCAGGTCAGAAAAGCCCTAACTATAAGCAGTTCGTAGATGCATGCTTAAGGCAAAAAGGTTATGAGACAGCTGGCTGGAACTAATGCTCCCGACACGACTTCCGACCGAAACCCATAGTAGTCCCTCTTCGATCGATACCCAAGCTAAGGCCTTGACCTTAAATCTAGATGAGAAGATTTATGGCACCTTTGCAGAGATTGGAGCTGGTCAGGAAATCGCTGGTTGGTTTTTTAAAGTTGGCGGTGCTTCAGGTACTGTAGCTAAGACAATGTCTGCCTACGACATGAAAGTCAGTGATGACATTTATGGGAAAGTGGGTAGATATGTTTCAGAAGAAAGACTGGGATCGATGCTCGATCATGAGTATAACCTGTTAAAAGATAGGCTCTCAGATTCAAAAGGAGTGAATAGGACCTTCTTCGTAATCGCTAACACAGTCTCTGCTAGAAATTATCACGGAACAAATGAATGTCATGGATGGTTGGGAATACGATTCCAACCTAGCCCTCAGAGCGAACATTGTGACATAATTCTTCATATAAATATGCTTGACCCTGACAATTACTTACAGCAGCAAGCTGTTGGTATATTAGGTGTTAATTTACTATATGCGGCATTTAATTTCACTCACGATCCTAGACTATTCTTAATGTCTTTACTTGACGACCTAAGTCTAGAGCGAATAGAAATTGACGTTATAAGATTCTCCGGAAGTGCGTTTAGTGGGCTTTCTGGTCACTTATGCGGAGCGATGTTAGTCGCTTATGGATTAGCGAGCGCTGTGATGTTCTCTCCTGAGGGCATGCTAGTTCAACCGAGTTCAATGGTGAGAAAGAAGTCTGTACTTGTTGAGCGTGGAACTTATCGAATTATGAATGAGGTACAAAAAGATGTTGTACTTAAAGCTAGAGACTTATTTAAAAAGTCCATTGATGATCCCCTTGTCGATCCAATATTTATAAATGAGTTTTCCATAAAATCAGTACATCAAGATAATAGTCTTGATTTAAAACAAGCAGTTGAACTTATACCAAAGCTTACTTCTAATGGATCATACTTAATGCTTTCATCATTCTCTTGG
>JBILFC010000207.1:0-5745 GCA_044351785.1 Bdellovibrionota bacterium | reverse complement strand
CTCTAGCTTATAGTATCAACGACATGGAGAAGATAAAGTTAGCTTCCGATGGTGTTACCCTATTATCTACGGGGTTTATGTACCGATTACATCCGCAGTATGAAGTAATCAGGCTATGCTTAAGGGATGCGAATTTAATATCATTGGATGCTCATTTCAATTATAGCCTTGATCCTCAATTTAAGAATATTCGCCTATCTAAAAATTCTGGGGGTGGATGCCTATTAGACGTGGGGTGCTATTTGCTTGATTTGGTACAGTATCTTTATCCTTTAGGTGAGTTTAATTATTCAATTGGCGCAACTATGAATGATCAACTTGGAATTGATTCGCAGATTGAAATTGTAGGTTTTCTTGAAGGTGCTTCTGATAAGGCCATGTTAAAATTGTCAGCAAGTCAGAATTCAGAAAGGTCGCAAGGTCTACTTATTAATACTGACAGGTTGACGATTAAAACGGACTCTCCCTTTCTTGTGCCGCGAAATAAGAAAGTAAGCCTAGATATTAAATATCAAAATGGTCGAGAGATTAGACATAAGATTCCAGCGTTTAATCAACACACAGCGCAAATAAATTTATTCTCAGAAAGTATCATTAGGGGAGAATTGTTAGGACCCTTATCCACAGGTATTAAAAATGCAGTTATCTTAAGTAGTCTATGGTCGGACATTAATAATATGTCAAAAATTGACTCTAGGCCTTAAGCAAGGTAGCCTCGTCCTCCCTAAAACTAAATTTAATTAAATGGCTGGAACTTCAGCATTATATTCCAAGTTAAGAATCCTCGTGGCAAAGCTCTACAAGGCGGAGAAGTTATACGCTTCTATGAGTAATGTTGGACGTGGCAGTGCTCCTGTAGGGGACCCATCATCATTTGAGAATTTGCATTCAAGACATCGGTCATCGGGTGCTAGGCATCCTTCTATTTTAAAACAAACTAAGGTGCGCCAAGGTAAGGATGTAGGTGGGGAAGTTTTTTCATCTTCGATATTGATTGAGTATGCTAATGAAGTACGTTCTGTTGAATGGTATAGAGTACATAATGATTATCGATGTAAGTTAAATGAAATCTTTTCAGAAGGTAGTGGATCAAAGCTACCATTAAAGCTTAATAAGTTATGGCATGACTTCATTCAAGAGTTTACAGAGGCTGAGAAAGGATTTGTGAGTGTAAAAGAAGAGGGGAAGGACGCTCTTGAAAGAGAGGAATATACTTACCTTCTTAAGGTATCTGCGGAACTTGTTCGTAGAAGGTCACGCCTACAAGCTCTTAAAGTCATTCATGACGAGTTAGACTCTTTAATTTCACCTGAGCAAAGGCTAAGGGGCTCTATCTTTATAGAAGAAGTTGAATCTCCTATCGAGTACCCCCAAGGTACGAATCTAATTCCTTTAAAGCGCCGTATTGCTAGATAGTTAGCACCGAAATTAAATAAATAAATTTCTGCCCGAGCACTTGCTAGTAAGCTCAGATACTTATATAACAAAAAGCGAAAATGGCCCGGTAGCCAAGTGGTAAGGCAGAGGTCTGCAAAACCTTTATGCGCCGGTTCGAATCCGGCTCGGGCCTCCAGTATATATTTTTTATGTATATATTTTTTATGTACATTTTTTTATGTACAGTTTTTTGTTCGAAGTTTTGTAGGAGATAATATAAATGGCATATGTAGTTACTGAACCATGTATAGGAACAAAGGATAGATCTTGTGTAGAGGTATGTCCGGTAGACTGTTTTTATAACTTTACAGATGAAGGCTTGAATAAAAAAGTTTCTAAAGAGCCTGCTAAGGTTGGTGATATTGGTATGCTTGTTATTCATCCTGATGAATGTATTCATTGCGGAGCATGTGAACCAGAGTGTCCAGTAGAAGCCATTTATGAAGATGATGATGTTCCAGAAAAATGGTCGGAGTATGTAGCTCTTAATTCAAAGGTCAGTGAAGGATTTTCGTCTGACGAGCTTGATAAAAATCGAGTTACCTCAAAGGGGTAAGGATTGGATTTCTTAATATCGAAATAACCTAAAAGGATCTCTTATGTCTAGTGTAGTGGTAGTTGGAATACAGTGGGGAGATGAAGGTAAGGGTAAGGTCGTAGATTATCTTACGGAAGGTGCACATCTTGTTGTCAGGTTCCAAGGTGGGAATAATGCTGGACATACAATAATTATTGACGGAAAGAAAACCGCATTAAGAATCATTCCATCTGGGATTATGCGGGCTCATTCTAGGTGCCTACTAGCATCAGGAGTCGTTCTAGACCTAAGCGTATTATTAGAAGAAATTAAAAGTTTAAATGATGCAGGAGTAGTAGTAACTCCGGAGCGTCTGGGGATAGCAGGTGAGGCGCCATTAATACTGCCTTATCATATTGGTATCGATCAGGCGAGAGAAGCTCAACGTGAGACAAAGGGCACTAAGATAGGTACCACTGGAAAGGGAATAGGTCCTACTTATGAAGATGCCGTTTCTAGAAATGGCGTCCGAGTTAGCGATCTTTGCCATCCTGAAATTCTAAAAGAGAAGCTAGAGAATATTGTACCTCTAAAGAATAAATACTTAAAAGAAGTACTCGGTAGTAAAGAGGAATATTCAGCTAGTGAGATATATGAAACTTTAATCGAACAGTCTAAGGCGATACTACCTTATTTGTCGAATGTAAGTTCTGAACTAATTAGATCTAGGACAGAAGGTAAGTTCGTTGTATTCGAAGGTGCTCAAGGTAGTTTACTAGATATTCATCATGGAACTTATCCATATGTGACCTCTTCATCTACAGTTTCAGGTTTTGCATGTGTTAGTGCTGGAATCGGTCCTAAATATATTGATTATGTCCTTGGAATCTGTAAAGCCTATGCTACAAGAGTGGGAGAGGGCCCTTTCCCAACTGAAGATCACGGGCTTGATGGTGAGCAGTTAAGAAAGATCGGTAAAGAATTTGGTACGGTTACTGGTCGACCTAGGCGTTGTGGATGGTTTGATGCGGTAGCTGTAAGAAAGGCTGTTAGGATTAATGGTGTGGATTCAATGATTATTACGAAGCTTGATGTGTTAACGGGCTTCAGTAAAATCAAAGTTGGTTTACACTACTTACTTGATGGCGCTCCAATCGACGATTTGCCGTTGACTATTAATGATTGTCAAAGAGTAGAAGTATTTTACGAAGAACTAGATGGATGGAATGAAGACATAACTGGAGTTAGAAAGTTCGAAGACCTTCCAGTAAATGCTCAGAAGCTTATAAACAGATTGTCAGAGGTAACTGAGGTCGAAGTGGGCGGATTCTCTGTAGGTCCTGATAGAGTTCAAACCATCATAACAGGCGATAGTCTGAAAAAGATTTCAGGGAAACAATAATATGAGTTTGAGCGCAGTAAAGAAAGTTTATAATGATATTAGCCCAATATTAGTAGTAGATGATGAGGAAGCAATAGTTGAAACTTTAGGAAGTGTGTTAGAGGACGAGGGTTATGCAGTTCTAAAAGCAAAATCTGGAGATGAGGCCTTAGAGAAGGTTAAATCATTTAATCCTTCTGTCATATTTCTTGATATGTGGATGCCAGGTAAGGACGGGATAGAAGTACTTAGAGAGATACTTCAAGTTAATCCTAGTACTCAAGTAATTATGATCTCAGGTCACGCTACTATTACTAATGCCCTGGATGCGGTTAAGTTAGGAGCAACTGATTTTATAGAAAAGCCGTTTACTATAGAATCTGTTTCAAATGCTTTAACTAAAGCATTTACTAAATATCAAGAAGAGGAAGAGAACGAAGAAAACCGAGTAAAGTCTGCACTAGTAGGTAGTAATGTTAAGGCATCTGCTTTAAGTATTAAGCCACACCCTGGAGCTTTTACTAGCAAGTATGCTGGTAAGAATTTAGGCCAGAGAACGATTAAGGATAGTATTGTTCTGTATGGTCAATGCCTTCATTCAGGAGCAAAGAGTGGTTTAGTTCTAGAGCCACTTCCTCTAAATAGTGGAATTCATTTTTCCCATCTAGGTTCAACGCATTCTGTTCCAGCTTTTATTAGTAATGTAGAGTCGACAACATTAGCCACCACTTTAAGAAGTGAGCATGTATCTGCATCTACTATCGAGCATCTATTCGCGGCGCTTCATGCGTATAAAATTTCTAACCTTTTGATTAAATGTAATGGAGAAGTGCCAATATTCGACGGATCTTCTTTAACTTTTTGTGAATCTATAGAAGAGACAGGTATTGAAGAGCAGGGTGGGGAGTGGTATGAATTGGTCGTGCCGGAGAAGTTGGTTTATAAAACAGAGGGTGACTGTCTAGATGAGTTAGTTCTAGAGCCAGCTGAAAAATTTTCAATAACATACGAGTTAAATTATCCAAAGCCCGTTGGTCAGCAGATTTTTACATGGACACTAGAAGATGGTGTTCAGTTTAAAGAAGAAATTGCACCTGCCAGAACCTTCGGCTTTATGAGGGATATAGAAAAGATGCAGCGTATGGGTCTTGCCGCTGGGGGGAGATTGAATAATTTTATTTTAATTGGTGATGATAAAATTATCAATACTGAGTTAAGGTTTGATACAGAGCTATGTCGACATAAAATTTTGGACGCTGTTGGAGATTTATTCTTAATAGGCAGGCCTATTAGAGCTAAAATCACAGCTAAGATGACAGGGCATGCTGATAACGTAGCCGTCCTTAGAAAACTTGCTGATTTATTGAATTCGTAGTCTGTGGAAGAATCGGACATGACAAAGACTTCTTCTCTAATTTATAAAGGCGCCCGTATCTCGTTAGGTACAGTTCTTATAAGCGAAGAAGGTACTACTAAAACTAAATTAAAAGAAATCGTATTTCATCCCGGTGCAGTGGTGATTCTTCCAATTACAGCCCAAGGAGAAATCGTAATGATTGAGCAGTACCGGGTATCTGTTGATAAAAGATTATTAGAGCTTCCAGCTGGTACAAGAGAGAACGGGGAGGATTTTATTCAGACTGCTGATAGAGAGTTATCAGAAGAAACAAAATATGGGGCGAGTTCGCTGACCGATATAGGAATTTTGTATCCTGCTCCCGGATTTTGTAATGAAGAACAAAGAGTTATTGTCGCAAAAGATCTTTATGCTAGAGATTTACCGGCTGACTTTGGAGAGGAAATAATTACTAGGGTAATGTCCACTTCTGAATTAACTGAGGCTATAAAGTCTGGTGAGATTCAAGATTCTAAGACAATCTCCGCTTTATTTTTAGCACACTTACACGGTTATATTAATTTATGCATTGGAGCATGAGTTAATGTATAATCATAGTCAGAAAGTTCATTTTGTTGGCATTGGTGGCGTTGGTATGGCTGGGATTGCTGAAGTTTTGATTACTTTAAACTATATCGTTACAGGTTCTGATCTTAAACCTAGTGCGTTAACAGATCATTTAAGGAATTTAGGCGCTGATATTGCTTTCGGCCATAGAGCTGAGAATGTGTCACCTGATGTTACCACCGTTGTAATTTCCTCCGCTGTTAAGAGTGATAACCCAGAAGTTATAGCTGCTAATAAGCTGAATATTCCAGTCATTCCTAGAGCAGAGATGTTGGCTGAATTAATGAGAATGAAATACGGTATTGCTATGGCCGGTTCTCATGGGAAAACGAGTACCACGTCTATGTGTGCGCATTTACTTAAGGGAATTGGCCTTGATCCAACGGTAATAATCGGAGGACGAGTTCTATCTGATCTTACAGGTGCTAGTCTCGGTGCTGGGCAATA
>JBILFC010000206.1:0-5764 GCA_044351785.1 Bdellovibrionota bacterium | reverse complement strand
ATCTTCTAGAATTAAACTTGAAACAAGAACCTTAGTAGAGACTGCTAAACTCTGAACATAAGACAATAAAATCTGTACACACTTTAGAGATCCCTCGTCTTTAATATTTTTAAAAACATTAGAAGCTTCCTCCTCCAAGGAAAGAGATGAGTACTCAATATTTTCACCAGAGGAATAAACTAATCTAGTCTTAGTTAAGGCTATAAAGTCCCTAACTGTTTCTTTAAACTTATCCCCGTCCCTAGATTCATAAGAATCCTTATCAATCACAATTTCCCTCGGAGCGTATCTAAATAGAAAAGCTTCAAAGTCTCTAGGAGTGCTTGGCTTATAAACGATTAACTTACCAGTAGAGACATCGAATAAACTAAATACAAGATTCTCATCATAAAAATAAAGCCCTGCGACAAAACTAAAAGACTTTTCATCAAGTCCTTCATTATCAAATCTTACTGCTGGAGTTACAATTCTTGTAATCTCTCTTTTAACAGGGCCCTTACTCGCACCTGCTTCTTCTACCTGCTCTACAAGCACACAGGAAAATCCTGCGGCCAATAACTTCGGGATATAATTTTCAAGCGCATGAATAGGAACCCCACACATAGGGATAGGCTCTTCCTTATCCTTATCTCTTGAAGTAAGCCTAATTGAAAGACATTCTGATACAGTTTTTGCATCATCAAAGAAAACTTCAAAGAAGTCTCCAACTTGAAATAGTAATAAATGCTCTGGATAATTTTCTTTAACTTCCACATATTGCCTGAGCATGGGAGCTAACTGCAACTTTTCACTAGAAGCCATGGTCTTCTTAGCAATTGGTTGCTCATCTAACTTACTATCAAAGTCAGGAACTATATTATCTGAAAATAGTGAGTACTGCTGTGGCATCTTCAAACCTCTCACTTAAGATTACTGGAGGGACAAACAAGAAGGAGGGCCTAGCCCTCCTTCTTGTGATCGAGGAATTAATCCTCTTTTGTTTTGTTAAACTGTTGCTGAAGAAGATCTCCGAAAGTTGCTCCAGATGACCCTTGATCAGAGTACTGTGCATATTCTTCCTTATCTTGTCTCTTCTTACCTTGTTGAGTAGTTAAACTGATTCTTCTCTCAGCTCTATCAACACTTAGTACTTCAGCTTCTAGTTCATCACCAACATTGAACTTATCCTTGATATTCTCACCTCTATCAAGTCCAAGTTGAGATACGTGAACAAGTCCTTCAACTCCTTCTTCAAGCTCCATGAAAGCTCCGAAGTCAGTGATACTTGTAATCTTGCCCTTAACCTTAGCACCTTGTGGATACCAATGTGGAACTGATTCCCAAATATCTGGAGTTAATTGCTTAATTCCAAGGCTGAGTCTTTCATTCTCAGGATCGATTTCGATAACAACCGCTTCGATTTCATCTCCCTTCTTGAATAAATCCTTAACTTCCTTAGGATCCTTAACTTTCTTAGTCCAAGAGAAGTCAGAAATGTGGATCAATCCATCGATCTCATCCTTAACGTTGATAAATACTCCGAAGTCAGTAACTGATCTAACTTTACCAGTAACCTTAGTTCCAATTGGGAAATCTCTTTGTAGCTCTTCCCATGGGTTCTTAGTTAACTGCTTAAGTCCTAGACTGATTCTTTGACTATCTGCACTTACTTCAAGAACAACAGCTTCAACTTCTTGTCCAATCGCTAATAGTTTAGAAGGATGAGGAATCTTTCTGCTCCAGCTCATTTCTGAAACGTGGATTAGACCTTCGATACCTTCATCTAGTCTTACAAATGCTCCGTAATCAGTTAGAGAAACAACTTTACCTGAGATTACAGCTCCAGGAACATATCTGTTCTCGACCTTCTCCCATGGATTATCAATAAGTTGCTTCATTCCAAGACTTACACGCTCTTGGTCTCTGTCGTACTTAAGAATAACCACTGGTACAGTTTGTCCAACAGAAAGAATCTCACTTGGGTGATTAACTCTGCCCCATGACATATCTGTAATGTGTAGAAGTCCATCAATACCACCAAGATCAATAAATGCTCCGTAGTCAGTAACGTTCTTAACGATACCTTCCATAACCACGCCTTCAGATATCTGGCTAATAGTATCTTTCTTAAGAGCTTTTCTTTCTGACTCAAGCACTGCTCTTCTTGATAGAACAATGTTTCCTCTTTCTCTACTAAACTTTAAAATTTTGAAATCTAAAGTTTCACCTACAAACTTATCTAAATATCTTTGTGGTCTGATATCAACTTGTGACCCAGGTAAGAATGCTGGAACACCAACATCAATTTGTAGCCCACCCTTAACTTTCTGAACTACCTTACCAGCGATAAGTTTATCTTCCTTATGAGTCTTCTCAAGGATATTCCAAACTTTAAGTTGTTCTGCTCTATCCTTAGAAAGAACTACTTCTCCTGATTCATTCTCAGAAGTAAGTAAGAGTACTTCTACGGTATCTCCAACGTTAACTTGAGTTTTTCCATTTTCATCCGCAAATTGAGAAATTGGGATGTGTCCTTCAGACTTAAATCCGATATCTACTAATACGTAGTCTCGGCCAATTTCGGTCACTTTACCGAATACGATTTCACCTGGTTTTACAGAGTCGAAATCCTTGCTAATTAAAGCTTCAAATTCTGTATCAATCACAGTTCCTGCTAATGCTACAGTTTCTTGCTTTCTTGTTGTTACGGTTTCTTGGTTCATTTTAATTGTTCATAATAAATCCTGGAAGTTTTTAATTTATAAATTTAGCTTCGATCACTCTCCAGTAAAAGCGATACAAAGTTTTTTCTAAACTTATGGTCTAATTACGAGACTCCTCATGAATCTCAGTAAAAATCTTTTGGTAAATCTCGTGAACTACCTCACTTATAGACTTACCATCGGTATCCACCACACGAGCGCCATCTGGGATCTTTAATGGGCCAAATTCTCTTTTAGAATCTGCCTCATCTCGCTCCCTAATGGACTCTAAAAGTTCATTAAGAGTGATTAGAGATCCCCTACCCACTTCATCAATATGCCTTCTTCTCGCCCGCTCCTCTAAAGAAGCATCTAGGAAAAATTTATATTGAGCTTCGGGGAAAACAACCGTTCCTGCATCTCTTCCTTCAAGAACAATCCCCTTATCTGAATTATCAGAAGCAGAATATTTACGAGCAAAAGCTCTCTGAACATCTGTAAGCTGGGAACGAACTTGCTCTAGTCTTCCTACAGCACTTGCCCCACTCCCTGCTTCGTTAGTAAATAAGCTATCTTCCTCAATAAACTCATTATTAACGGTAATTCGCGTGCGAAAATCGCCTTTATCAAGAATAAAGTCAAATCGGGTTTTCAGTGCTAAAGCCTCTATTTCAGGCTTATTTGCTTGAACATCGAGGCCAATCCCCACCCTTAAAGCCTCTAAAGCTAAGGCTCTATACAACAAACCCGAATTTAAATGAATAAATTTAAGCTCTTGAGCTATAAGCCTAGCTACTGTGGACTTACCAGATCCAGCAAAACCATCTATGGTCACGATTGTAAATTTAGGTCCTGAACTAGTCATTTATTCTCTAGTAAATCCATCTAAAAACCCCGGGAAAGACGTTTCCACCACCTCTAGAGCTATCTCACCAATCTCACCACATACTAAATACTCAAGTATTGCTCCGCACATCTCTATCCTATGGTCCCCAGTCTTCTTCCATCCATTTATCAAGGCAGGATTTTTTTCTAATTTATTATCTTTAGAACCGTAAATATCCAAACCATCTGGATACTCTTCAAAGTTAACTCCATATGATTTAAGAATCGCACAAGTCATAGCAAGTCTATCGCTTTCCTTAACTCTTAATTCATCAGCGCCTCTGATAACGCTCTTACCTTCTATAAAACTAGCTAAGACAGAAAGTATTGGCACTTCATCTACCATCTTTGCAACTTCTTCCTTGTCCAAATTAAGCGGCCTTAAACATGAAGGCTTCACCAATAAATCAGCAACAGGCTCACAGGCTACCACTCTTTCATTTTCAAAAGCTATGTCAGCGCCCTTCTCAATTAACATATCAAGACATCTCTTTCGGGTATCGTTTACTCCCACACCCTTAATCAAAACATCCTCAGATCCTAAAAGTGCAGTAACGACATAAAACATTGAAGCAGAAATATCACCTGGCACCTCAAGTTTAAGCGGATCTAACTTTCTCGAATAATCACCATCTACCGATACAGTAAAACCAGATTTAGTTTCTGTCTTATGAAGAGCTACTCCCATAGCCTCTAGCATCCTTTCAGTATGATCTCTTGAAAGTACTGCCTCAGTAACTCTTGTCTCCCCTGCAGCAAATAATCCAGCTAACAAAATAGCACTCTTCACTTGAGCACTTGGCTTATCTAAAGTATATTCTATCCCCTCTAAATCGCCACCTTCGATAGTTAATGGTAGTACTTCTGAATCAAAGTTAGCACTCATTTTACTAAGAGGTTCTGTTACTCTCTTAAATGGTCTCTTAGATAAACTATGATCCCCAACTAAAGTAGAAGAAAACTTGGTAGAAGCGAGTATTCCAAGTAACAACCTTGCTGTTGTACCACTATTTCCGCAGTCAAGTACCTCTTCACTCTTAGTCAGAGCATGGATACCTTTACCTTCTACGTAAATCTTACATGTATCCGAGTCTGCGACTAATTCACAATTTTTAACATTCTCACTTTTGGCCATCTCAAACATATGAGGTGTCAGACTCAGCCTGATGTCTACCCCCAACTGCTGAAAGATCCTTATGGTAGCAAAGTTATCTCTTCCTAGAACTCTTGTTTCTATCTCCGAAGTTCCATTAGCAATGGAACCAAACATTACAGCTCTATGAGTAACAGATTTATCTCCAGGAATATTCTCTAAAACTTTTTTTAACTTCATTTAATTCTCTCCGAATCCACCAAGAACTTTTACAAACGTACATTTTCCTTCAAGTTCTTTCACGCATTCCTTAATTAGGTCACTATGACTAGCGCCTTCAGCTTCTAAATAAAAAATACACTCCCAACTAACATTCTGAGGTGCTCTAGATTCTATTTTCTTCAACGTGATATTTCTCTTAGTGAATGCTTCTAAAATGGTAGAAAGCGCTCCCACCATATCTTTAATGGCACAAACAATAGAAGTAACATTCTCTGTAGTTCTAATCTCAGCATCCTCTATATGCTCAACCACAAAATAACGCGTTTTGTCTGGATTATCTAAAGGTATCCTCTCCACCACTGCCGATAATCCAAGCTCTTCTGAAAATCCCGTAGCTAAGAGAACAGCACCTTGCTCTCCTCCTTTAATAGCCGTACAAACTGCATCAAGCTTAGAATAATCAGACAGCGCTACCAGTTTAACATTAGGAATAAAAGAGCTAGCCCAAGTAGATATTTTTTCTAAGGTAGCTCCAAAGCCGTATACAACTTCTAACTGATTAATTTCCGTAACAGACCCATACAAACTAAAATCATCAACTAAAGAGATGCTTGAGAATACTCTAATAGGTCTTTTGATTAACTCCTCTATAGTTTCAGAATATATTCCTGAACTACTACTTGAGATAGGAAGAATCGAAAACTTACTTACTCCGTTTACCACTCTCTCTAAAGCACTTGAAAGCCCTTGAGTACTTTTATAATTCTCAATTGGACCAAATTGTTCAACCATAGCCCTATGCGTCATACTGAATTTATTATCAGCAAAACAAACTTCAAATACTCCAACTATTGCTCTACAAGCAGAGAGGACTGAGAGAAAA
>JBILFC010000205.1:0-5789 GCA_044351785.1 Bdellovibrionota bacterium | reverse complement strand
TATTCTTGGTTTAAGCATATTTGCTATACATAATGATCTAAATAGAGATAAAGATTATTTAAAGCCTAAAGCAGAAGAGTGGAAGGATATGGGCAAAGAGCCTGAAAAAGCCTCAGCTCAACCATAGGTAAAATGACGAAAGTTAGTTGTTTCTTAAGCTCGGCGGATGGTCGACCAAGATGGGCTCTAGGTAATGGTGCGGAGCTTATAAAGTCAGTTGATAGTAAGTATGATTTCTCTCTTGGGTTAGTTGAGAATATTTCTATTAGCTTTCATGATTTAGTTTCAAGCTCAGGTACCAAGATAGATGATATTTCTAAGTTTTATTTCCTCCTAGGTCCAGGTAGTTTCACAAGCCTGCGTACTTCCTTTTCTTTTTTAAAAGGTTTATCGGCTTCTCAAAAAGTACCAATTGTTGGAATGTCATCTTTCTTAGTTTATTTATTGGCATGTTGTAATGAAAAGCAAGATCAGGTTACACTATTTACGAATGCCAATCGCGAAGAGAATTTTGTAGCAAATTTCAATTTTGATTCAAATCAGATATTGAATGCAGATAAACCAATTTCAATAGCCAAGGCTGAATTGAACGACCAAATCTTAATCCCAGAAAGTATAGAGCTAAATTACTTAGTATTAGCTAGTGAGAGACTTGAGAAGCTTGATGATCTAAGCCTGAATAATCTTAGTAAGGCTGGCCACTTATATAGTGGGCAGGGGTCATGCGAATTGTTGTATATTAAGGGTGTTTCAGCTAAGACTTTAAAGGAAAGAGGCTTAACTTAATTTGTTGACAAAATTTAGTTATAGCGGTATTAAAAGAATAACTGGTGCATCTCCAGATTCTAAACACTCCTAATTACAAGTTTTCATTCATTGTTGAATCCGCTTGTAATATAGTCTAGTAGGGATTGATTTCCGGTATTTATTGTAAACATTCGTTTCTCCTAATCTTAACATAACATATGAATTTAACAGACCTTAAAAAAGCTTCAATTACAGAACTAACTCAAATAGCTATCGATCTTCAGATAGAAGACGCTGCGAGTAAAAAGAAACAAGATTTAATATTCGAGATCCTTGAAGCTCAAGCTGATAGTGATGGGCAGATCTTTGCTGTAGGGGTGTTAGAGACTTTACCTGATGGATTTGGATTTTTGCGTTCTCCTGATTCTAATTATGTCCCAGGTCCAGATGATATTTATGTTAGTCCAGCGCAGATAAGAAGATTTGGATTAAGAACTGGTGATACTGTAGATGGTCAGATCAGACCTCCTAAAGATGGTGAAAGATATTTCGCATTGTTGAAAGTTAATACTATCAACTTCGAACCAAGTGATCAGCCAAGTGCAAAGATTCTATTCGATAATTTAACTCCTCTTTATCCTACTGAAAGATTAAAGATGGAGTGTCAACCTCAGCAATATTCAACTAGAATTATCGATCTTATGTGTCCAATTGGTAAAGGACAGAGAGCTTTAATATTAGCTCCGCCAAGAACTGGTAAAACAGTTTTACTTCAGCAGATAGCTAATTCCATTTCAAAGAATCATCCAGAGTGTATCCTGTTAGTACTTCTAATCGATGAAAGACCAGAAGAAGTAACAGATATGGCAAGAAATGTTAACGCTGAGGTTGTTAGTTCTACTTTTGATGAACAAGCTACTAGGCACGTACAAGTTGCTGAAATGGTTTTAGAAAAAGCAAAGAGACTTGTAGAGCACAAGAAGGACGTAGTAATTCTTTTAGACTCTATTACTCGTCTAGCTAGAGCATATAATACTGCCCTACCATCTAGTGGAAAGCTTTTATCAGGTGGTGTTGATCCTGCTGCTCTCAGACCACCAAAGCGATTCTTTGGTGCGGCGAGAAATATCGAAGAGGGAGGTAGCTTGACTATCATTGGTACAGCTCTCATAGAAACAGGTTCTAGAATGGACGAAGTTATCTTCGAAGAGTTTAAGGGTACTGGTAATATGGAATTAGTTTTAGATAGAAGACTATCTGAAAGACGTCTATTCCCAGCGATTGATATTAATAAATCTGGTACTAGAAAAGAAGAGCTACTCCAAACACCAGAAGACTTACAAAGAGTTTGGTTATTAAGAAAAGTACTAGATCAATCTAGCACTCAGGATTCTATCGAGTGGTTACTTGATAAGATGAAGGGAACTAAGACTAATAAAGAGTTCCTTGATATGATGAAGGGAGGAATGTAGTAAAGAGAGGTAAAAATATGGATGATGATTATTTAAGGCACATTGCCAATATCACCCATGAACTAAAAACTCCTTTGCATTCAATTCTGTCCGTAGCTAGTCTTTTATATAGTGAAGTGGATGGACCGCTTAATTCTGAACAGAAAAAGCAAGTAGCGATAATAAACAGAAATAGTGAAAATTTATTATCGCTTATCACTTCCTTACTCGAGTATTCTGCTGGTAGCACGGGTTCAAATCAACTTTCGCTTAGAGCTTTAAATTTAAATAGGTTTATACAAGAGCTTACAGAAGAGCTTCGTCCAGTAGCTGAGAAGAAAAATCTCATATTGAAATTAACTCTTACTGAGTGTCCAGATCGTTTTTTTACAGATAAAAACTTATTACGTAAGATCATTATTAATTTAGTTTCTAATGCGATTAAGTTTTCACCAGTAGGTGCGACCATTGAGATTAATGTATGGTTCGAAACAGTTCTTAATATTCAGATTGTAGACAGTGGTATTGGCATGTCTCCTGATGTTAAGGATTCTGTTTTTAAAGCTTTTTTCCAAGTAGATTCTTCTTCTACTAGGACTTATGGAGGGGTAGGGCTTGGTTTATCTCTTGTTAAGGCTGCATGTGATAAACTATCAGGTAGTCTGGATTTGCAAAGTGAAGAAGGAAAGGGAAGTATTTTTACTATTAAGTTACCTGATTTATTTTCCCAAGCGCCAAAGATCAAAGTTTTGCTGATAGAGGAGGATGAGTCTGTAAGGGAAGCGATCGGTTACTCACTTAAAGACGAGGGATACGAACTTGTCATCTCCAGTTATGATACAATTGTTAAAGATTTAATAAATCATGAACCGACTTTAATAGTGCTAGATATATTAGGTTCTGATAAAAGGGGACCTGATCTAATATCCACTATCAGAAGTAATGCGATAAGTAAGGAGATTCCTATTCTTGGTATGAGTGCTAATGATGATCCTAGGGAGCGTGCTGATGCTTTTACTAAGGGAGTATCTGATTTAATGCTAAAGCCATTTGATATGAGTGAGTTTCTTATTAGAGTTAATATACTGCTTTTTCAATAAGTTTAAGGTGAGCTTTTATGCTTCAAACGATATTATTAGTCGATGACCATGAAGATGCATTATATGCTGGGAAGAGAATGCTCGAGCATGCGGGCTATAAGGTCATTACTGCAGTTGATGGTGAAGAAGCATTTAAAACGATTAAGGAGCAAAAGCCTGATCTGATTTTACTCGATATTATGATGCCTAAGGTGGATGGTTTAGAGGTCACTAGGCGCTTAAAGCATGATAGAGATCTTAAGTACATCCCGCTTATTCTGTTAACTGCTAAGAGTAGCCTTGATGATATTGTTGAAGGTTTAGATGCTGGAGCTGATGGTTATATTATTAAGCCATTTAAGCCAGAGGAACTTTTAGCGAGAATAAAATCGGCTTTAAGAATGCGTACCTTATATAAAGATTTAAAAGTTTCTTTAGATTTAAATGAGAGGTTGGTACGTGAGGCCTCAGATAAGTATTCCGATAAGAATATTATTGGCGAGAGTAAGGCTATGAAGGACGTTCTATCCTTGGTGGCTAAGGTTTCTCAAGCAGATGCCCCTGTTTTAATTTCTGGTCCATCAGGGACAGGTAAAGAACTTATCGCAAGGTCTATTCATTACAACTCTAATAGGAGGAACGCTCCCTTCGTTGCTAAAAACTGTGCTGCATTTAGTGAACAGATTCTTGAGTCAGAGTTATTTGGGCATGTAAAAGGATCATTCACCGGAGCTATTAAAGATCATAAGGGTTTATTCGAATCCGCCGATAAGGGAACATTATTTTTAGATGAGCTTGGTGAGATGCCTCTCCACTTACAGGCTAAACTTCTTAGAGTACTTCAGGAAGGCCTAATCATGCCTATTGGTAGTACTGAAGAGTTCTCTGTCGATGTTCGGATTGTCGCTGCGACCAATAAAGATTTACACTCTATGGTAGCTTTAGGTAAGTTTAGAGAGGATTTATATTATCGCCTTAATGTGGTCCAACTTGAACTACCATCTTTACATGAAAGGATGGAAGATATTCCATTGTTAGTGACCTATTTTCTTGATCGCGCGTATCAAAAGCGTGGTGGGCTTAGAAAGCATCTTTCCAGAGAGGTACTAGACTTATTTATGAGTCACACTTGGCCAGGAAATATTAGAGAATTAGAGAATGAGATTGAACGAATGTTAATTCTATCTGGTCCTGAGATAGAATTGGGCATAGATTTATTGTCTAAAAATTTGATGTCTAAACAGGGGATCGAGATAAATAACCCTAGCTTAAAACTGGGGGACTCTGTAGATTTAAAGACAGCAATTAGTGACTTAGAGCGTGAAATGATAAAACAATCTTTAGAGCGGACAAAAGGCAATAAATCTACCTCAGCTAAGGAATTAGGAATAAGTAGATCGAGCTTGATTTCTAAAGTACAAGAATATGAATTAGAATAAAGACAGGGAGTGACCATGAAATATAATAATCTTGGTAGGTCTGGTTTAAGAGTTAGTGAAATTTCACTTGGTTCTTGGCTTACTTTTGGATCTAGTTTAGATCAATCTGCTATAAAAGAGTTTATGCGGTTAGCTGTGAACTCTGGAATAAATTTCTTTGATAATGCAGAAGTATATGCAAAAGGTGAATCTGAAACCTTAATGGGAGAAGCACTTAAGGAGTTTAGACGAGAAGAGTTAGTTATTTCCACTAAAATCTTTTGGGGAGGTAATGGGCCTAATGATAACGGACTTTCTTGGAAGCACCTAGTTGAAGGTACTAGGAATTCTTTAAGAAGAATGCGTCTTAGTTATGTAGATATAATCTTTTGTCATAGACCAGATCCTGTAACTCCTATGGAGGAGACAGTGCGGGCAATGGATTATATTATCAAATCTGGATATGCGTTTTATTGGGGTACTTCAGAGTGGAGTGCAGCGCAAATTGAGCAAGCATTTCAGATTGCAGAGCGTTACAACTGCATTCTACCTATAGCAGAACAACCTCAGTATAATTTGTTTACTAGATCTAGGGTAGAAGAAGAATATAGCGAACTTTATGCTCATCATGGTCTAGGTCTCACCACTTGGAGTCCTTTAGCTTCAGGTATATTAACAGGAAAGTATCAGGAAGTTATTCCAGCTGGTACAAGACTTGCGACTAATGAGTGGTTACAGAAGGAACGTACTCCTGAGAGATTAGAATCAGTATATTCACTTAAAAAAATAGCAGAAGAATTGGGTGTTAGCTTATCGCAGCTCGCTATTGCTTGGTGCATGAAGAATCCAAGAGTAAGTACTGTGATAACAGGGTCTACTAGAATGGCTCAGTTAAAAGAAAATTTAGAAGCTGTGAGGGTAAAGGATTTATTGACGGATGAAGTTATGGGTAGGATAGATCAGCTTACTAATTCTTAATTCTTTTACCCTTAATCCCTCTCCAAAAGGAGAGGGAAATAAAAAGTAGCTATTAAGCAGCCTTATCTAATACTTGTAGATTAGGTGTAGTTACTGCAAAATCTCTTTCCATTACA
>JBILFC010000203.1:0-5807 GCA_044351785.1 Bdellovibrionota bacterium | reverse complement strand
TAAGATTTAATATTATGACTATTTACATAGATTATTTGTGTCCTATTGGTCTACTTTATCTTGTATCAAATGGCGATTCTTTAATAGGTTGTTATTATACTGAAAGTTGGAGGGGAAAAGGAGAGGATTTTAGGAGAGGGGAGGATTGCGTTTTAGAAAATTGTTTGGCGGTCTTTATTGGAAATTCAATTGCTTTGGCCCTGACGTAAAAGATTTTCCTGTTTTGGGGTTAGGCGCATCCTAGCTTGCTTGAATAGCTTAGAAGAGTAAGCATTAATATAACTTAAGGTGTTGCTTTTCAATATTCAGAGTGCAATAAATTAGAGCTAGCTATTAATCTAAACTAATATAAATAATGCGGAGATATCATGAAATTTAGTATTGTTATTTTACTTGGTCTGATGATGGTAGCTTTAGCCTGCGCAGATCGTAAGAATTTGTCACCTTTACCTTCAGTGTCAGAAGAAGCTAAAACTGAATTGGAGCAGCCAGTAAATTGTGATTCGGCCGAGAGCGACCTCAAGGTTCTAGAGGAAGAAAAAGCTTCAGTTGTAAAACAGCTTCTTTCAGGTGTACGTTCCTTAATGCCAGTGGCAGTAGCAGCAGGTATTCTTATGGGCGATTATCGTGATCGTGTTATGGTTGCTACAGGTAAGTATAATTCTGATATCGAAACGAAGATCGCTCAAATTAAAAGAGATTGCCATTTAAGATAGAGATACATATAAATGGTCTTCTACTATAATTTTTTGTATTAGCGTGGAATGCCATATTCGAGAGTTGTATATATTTTGTCCTATTACTAGTGAGCGAATTGTTAGAGAATATTAGAGCAATTATGAATAAAGTATATTCCCCCATAGTTAGGACAATGCTTATATGTTGTTTGGTTGCATTACAGTTTTTTTCAACAAATCTTTTTGCGGCAATTGACCAGGGATGGCCACGCATATACGCAGACGGCCAAAAGAAACTTACCCTCTATCAGCCACAGATTGATGAATGGAAGGATTACAAACAGATCTCATTTCGGAGTGCTTTTTCACTGACTCTTTCAACAAAGGAGAAGCCTATATTTGGCGTTATAGAAGTAAATGCCCCAACCATTGTTGATAGCGAGAGTCGTACTGTTAATATTTCAGATTTGGATTATACCGTACGATTGCCAGAGGCCTCAGAAAAGTCAGCGGGAGTTCAAAATATAGTATTATCACTTTTACCTAAAAAGAAATCTCTTGAAGTATCACTTGACCGAGTTATTACCTACTTAGATCCAGCAAAGTCAGCACAACGAAATGTTGAAGTAAATTTAGATCCACCACAAGTGTTCTATAGTAGTCGAAGTGCTATCTTAGTTATTTTTGTCGGGGAGCCTGTATTTAAACCGATTTCTGGCACTGACTTGATGTTTGCAGTAAACACAAACTGGCCGGTATTTTTAGATCAATTAAATTCTACTTATTATCTATTAAATGAAAACTCTTGGCTATCGACTACGGATCCAATTAATGGAAAATGGTCAGGAGTTAATAAGCTTCCTGAGGGATTTAAAAAATTGCCAAAGGATAATAATTGGCAAGATATTCGCCTAAAAATTCCGGGTAAAAAAGCGCTTGTTGTACCAGAAGTTTTTACTAGTTATAAGCCGGCAGAGCTCATAATTACATCGGGTGCCCCAACATTCTCCCCGATTAAGGGGACTAAATTGATGTACGTGACTAATACGGAAATGCCTGTGTTTATGTATAATCCAGACAGACAGTACTATTATCTCGTCGCTGGGCGTTGGTTTCGAGCTAAATCGCTAAATGGTCCTTGGTCCTCTGCTACGCTGGATCTACCAAAGGAATTTGCAAATATTCCAGTTGATAGTCCAATGTCATATGTGCGCTCATCCGTTCCTGGTACGGATGAAGCTGGAGATGCTGTGCTATTAGCTTCTATACCTCAAACCACAACGATAAATAGGGATCAAGCAAAGTTAGAAGTTGCTTATGATGGTAAGCCAGTCTTTAAAGACATAGAGACAACCTCTGTCCAGTATGCAGTAAACACACCGAATGATGTCTTTAAAGTCGATACCGCTTTTTATTCTTGCTTTCAAGGTGTTTGGTTTAGGTCTTCGCAACCAAACGGTCCATGGATTTTGGCCGATTCTGTACCAGTACAGATTTATTCGATACCAGTTAGTCACCCTAAACATAATGTTACATATGTAAGGGTTTATAATTCTTCTCCGACAACAGTTACGACTGTTCAAACCGGTGGTTACAGTGGTCAGTACGTAAGTTCCGGTTTATTAGTGTTTGGTGCTGGGGTTGCTCTTGGAGCAATGATGGCAAACGATCATCATGACTACTACTATTATCCACCACCACCATATTTCTATTCTTACGGAGGAGCGGCATCCTATCATTACTCATCAGGAGGTTATTATAGGCACGCAAGTGCATATGGTCCATATGGTGGAGCTGGTAGATCAGCATACTATAATCCTCATACAGATACATATGCCGCAAGGTCAGGAAGTGTTAATGCATATGGAGCGCATAGTCAGGGTTTTGTTTCGAGAGATGATGAGTGGGCAAGAGGGGGTCAGAATGTGAATGCGAAAGGTCGTACGGCTTGGGCTGAAACATCCGATGGCGGAAAAGCAGCTACATATAACAAGCGGGGCCCTGGTGGTTATGGAGGGATAGCAAAATCAGACTCAGGGGATGTGTATGCAGGAAGAAATGGCTCAGTTTATAAGCATGACAACAATGGTGGTATCTATAAGAGAGAGGGAGATGATTGGAATAGAGTTGAGAAATCGGGTAATATGAAAGCTTCCCGCAGTTCATTCGATCGCAGTAGCTTACAGGGACAAGTTAGTCATGATGCTTATGCAAGGTCACGCGGAAATAACCTTAGTACTAGATCTGGCTCATCAGGATTTTCAGGCGGAGGTCGTAGCGGGGGAGGAAGGCGTAGATAAAATTTAATACTGTATTTAGATTTTAATTTCAAAAATAGAGATGAGAAAAAATACAGTTTTATTTTTAGGGCTAGTCATTTTTTCTCTTGGCATGAGTCATGCGCAGGAATCTATCTTACAGTCCAACGTAGTTGGTGGCCAGGCATCTGAATTAAATAGCCCTTCAAGTCAAATCTTTGAACAGGAAGAAGAGAAAATAGAAGAGCAAGAGCTTTCAAAACTTGAAGAGTTAAAGTCAGAAATTTCAACTTTTATCGACGATACTACCTATAAGTTGAATATGCGATCCATGTACATGGATGAGGAAAATTTTATAAGTGGTCCTGAAAATAATAATGAAAGAGTTTCTTGGGCCGCTGGTGGATCATTGGCTGTTAAAACGGGTAAATTTGCCAATGTATTTGATGTCAAAGCAGAAGTGTTTACTTCACAAAAGCTTTATGGCCCTTCTGATAAGGATGGAGCAGGGCTGCTTGAACCTGGTCAAAAGGGTTTTTATTCACTTGGTGTTGTTAACCCACGTTTTAAGAATAAAGGCCATGTCCTCTCACTTTATAGACAAAGGCACGACTTACCTTATGTAAATAGTCAAGACAGTCGAATGACACCGAATACTTTTGAAAGTTATGATTATGCGTTTATTGGCGCAGATAAAAGTGCACCATTTAAGTTTGGTGGAGGGTATTTTGATGGAATGAAAAAGCGAAATGATGATGAGTTTATTAGCTTGACTGACGCGGCAGGGATTGAGGGCAGGGAACGTGGGATGCCGTGGTTTGGTGGTACAGCAAAGCCTAGGAAAGAAATTAATCTAGCATTCGTTAATTATTCTTTGTTAGATACTTTAAATATTTTTTATGGCGACGCAGATTTTTCTTATAAGATTTCAAATTTAAGTGATGTTAAGTTTTCCTTTCAGTACTCTAATCAAACTGCAATAGGTTCTGCACTTTTAGCTAAAGAAAGTAATTCTACTGAGATGTATGGAAGTCAAGTTGCATTAAGCTATAATAAGGCAGTACTTCGTTCTGCGGTTACAATGAATTCTTCAAGTAGTGATTTGATTTCACCATTTGGAGCTTATCCTGGATTCAATGGTGCGATAGTAGAAGATTTCAATCGGGCTGGAGAAGTCGCATGGAAGATAGGCCTTTCATATGATCTTGCGGGCATTGATTTAGATGGTTTCAGTGCCTATGTTGATTTTATTCAGGGATCTAATGCAGTAGATCAAATGAAGCAATCTCTTTCAGATAAAAGGGAAGTTGATTTAAATATTGATTTTCACCCAAGTCGAGAGAGACTTAGTGGCTTTTGGTTAAGACTAAGAGGTGGCTTTGTTGATTCCGAAAGCGCAGGTTCGACAGACGATTTCCGAGTCATTCTTAATTATAACCTCTAACAAACACCGAAAAGAATAGGTCTAGATTTCCCTGGAGTAGCGCTAATTTATTATTTAGTGCTACTCTCGTAAATGTATTCCATTAAAGAATAATTATTTCTTAGCAGGGGGAAATACTTCTACAGTAATTTTATTAATTACACCTGTAAATTTTTCTTTTTTGTGGTAACCCGCAAAAACCGGAGTATTTTCATCCGTTCCAACATCAGCACTTTCATCAATCCCAAATGTGTTGCTATTTGTATGTACGATTTTGCCCTCACCAATTTTATCGCCATCGAGATAGATTTTACCTAAACCACCAGCACCTCTCCCACCTTCATAGTCAAAATCAAATTTGAGTGTATGCTTACCTGGGCTAACACTTTTTGTAGATGAGATGGTGTAGCTTTCTAGTCCGACCCAATTATAGGTATAAGCTGGTTTTCCATTGATTAGATAGAAAGACCAACCACCAAAATCACCACCTTGGCAAAGTAATACACCAGAAGCATTCGCTTTAACTTCTACGTCTGCAGTAATACTCAAAGAAGTATTTTTGACATTTATAAAAGCATTTTCAGGCATTCCTTTGGCACCATTGTATAATTCTAGCTTAGTTCGCCCATTCATTAAGTCAGGACGTCCAGCTATAGCAGCGTCGAATCGCTCGATTGTTCGATCATCAATGGGTAAAACATTATACTTAACTGCTTCTTCCATGAATTTCTCTTTCAGTTCGTCAAGTTTCTCAGGGTTTTGGGAAGCTAGATTGTTAGCCTGACTAAAATCTTCATTTACATTATAAAGTTCCCAGACATCATCTGTTAATGGACGTCTCGGAGTAGCCTCCCAAGGTGCCTTGTGAATTGTTCCAGCAAACCAACCATCATTATAAATTGCACGATTTCCAGCCATTTCAAAATATTGCGTCTTTCTTGTATCTTCTGCCTTACCCTTATCAAATGAATACATCATACTCACACCTTCAATAGGCCGCTGCTGAACTCCGTTAACCATCTTAGGAGCAGGAATATTTGCTGCTTCATAAATAGTAGGGGCTACATCTATTACGTGGTGGAACTGTGACCGAACTTCACTTTTAGATTTTATCCCAGCAGGCCAATGGACAACCATACCGTTACGTGTTCCACCAAAGTTTGAAGCAACTTGTTTTGTCCAAGTAAATGGAGTGTTTCCAGCAACCGCCCAGCCCGCTGCAAAATGATTATAGGTCTCTTCGGTTCCTAGTGCATTGATTTTCTTTAACTGCATATCAAGAGTTTCCTGAACGCCATTAAAATAAGTATTTTCATTAAACATCCCGATCATTCCGCCTTCCGCACTTGAACCATTGTCTCCTACGATATAAAAGAAAAGTGTATTATCTAACTCTCCTCTTTCCTCTAGTGCGTTTACTAATCGTCCAACTTCATGGTCAGTGTGCTC
>JBILFC010000202.1:0-5835 GCA_044351785.1 Bdellovibrionota bacterium | reverse complement strand
CAAGGTACAGCCGATACTCAGCCTAATGACTTATTAATTAATCCATTGGTTGTTGAAACTTCTGCAGATAATTCAAAAGTTGAATATATAGCTAGTACAGTTATTACTGCGATGATCGTGGGTGGAGTTCTAATTCTTGATGAAGGAAATAGAATGCAAGAAAAAGCGTGGGCATCACTTGCACCGCTTCTAGACTCTAGGCGTTATATTGAATCAATTTCAGTTGGATTAATGCTTAAAGCACATCCAAATTTTCGATTCGTAGCTACGATGAACGATGATGCTTCTTGCTTTGAATTACCTGAATATATTAAATCGAGACTACATCCGCATATTAGCTTAGACTTCCCTGATAGATCTGAAGAAAGAAAAATTTTAGAAGTGAATTTACCATTTGCTAATCCTACAGTGCTTGACTACGTAGCTGACTTCCTATCAGTAGCTAGAAGAGAAGGTGAAGAATATACACCACGTGACGGAATTCACATTGCAAACTACGCAAGTAAACTTGTGGCTTATGATAAATACTGCGGGAAAGATACCGATCCAGGTGAGGCAGTAATTAAAGCGGTAGAACAGATTTTAGGTATCAGACAGTCTAGATTTATGAAGCAGATACTTTGGAGAGAGAAGGTAGCTTAGGCCAACAACCGCAATCTCCCCAACTCTTCCTTCAACTTATTTCTTGTCCCCTCAGTGGCACTGGTCATTGGTAGTCTCATCTCTCCATTACCAAAGCCTAGTAGCGACACTCCGCATTTTGCAGGTATTGGATTAGTTTCACAGAATGCCAGGTCTCTTAGTGGTTGAAGGAGAAGATTTATTTCTTGGGCTTTTTTAATGTCGCCCTTAAACCATGCATTATACATTTCCGCACAAAGTCTTGGTGCCATATTAGCTACTACTGAAATACATCCTTCTCCACCTTGCACTGCATGGGCAAGAGAGGTTGCATCCTCACCTGAAATTTGGCAGAAATCTTTTGCACATACCTTTGATATTTGTAATGGTTTCGCAAGAGCATTAGTAGCATCTTTAATAGCAACTATTCTTGGCAACTGCGACAGTCTACCAATCACATCTACTGAAATCTCAACAACGGATCTACCTGGAACATCGTACAATACAATTGGAATATTTGTTGCGTCGTGAGCTGCTTTAAAGTGTAGGAACAATCCTTCTTGAGTCGGCTTATTATAATATGGACTAGCTATTAATAATGCATCCGCTCCAGCAGCTTCCGCAATCTTAGAATAATAAATTGTTTTCTCTGTAGAGTTACTTCCGGAACCAGCAATGACTGGCACTCTTTTATTTACTGTCTTTACACAAACCTCTATGACCTTCTGATACTCTTCATCAGTTAAAGTAGCAGTCTCACCTGTAGTCCCGCAAGGCACTACACCATGAACACCCTCTTTGCATTGCCAGTCTACAAACTTAGAATAAGCGTCATAATCAACGCCAGTATTAGTGAATGGGGTGACTAGGGCAGTAAGGACTCCATGAAACATAAGCAAAAAGCTCCGATATTTATCAATTTAAATATTACCGCCTGATCATAATGGAATTTTATAATTTCTCTAGTGATCAAGACTGATATTAATAAAATTCAAATTTCAATCTACGAAATTGCCAAATAACAGGCTAATTTACTATCAAACTTTGCATTTTCTTTAAAATTAAGGTAACTTGAGGCAAATTTTCACGTAAGTTTATCATTTTAGTCAAGAAATCAAGGATCTTAGCCAGCCATGATTAGTTTAGTTATTCCTCTATATAATGAGGAACAATCCATTGAAGCTCTTTATTCAAGAATTTGTTCAGCCTCTGCTAATTGGGGCGCTCCTTTTGAGGTCATTCTAGTTGATGACGGTAGTAGAGATGCAACGCTAAGCATGATCAAGGGAATTAGTGAAAAGGATGGACGGTTTAAGTTCTTGAGCTTCTCTAGAAACTTCGGTCATCAAACAGCAGTTTCTGCAGGCCTTGAACATATCAGCGGACAGGTCATTTGTATTATTGATGCAGACCTTCAAGATCCTCCAGAAATTCTTGGAAAGTTCATAGACAAGTGGAGAGAAGGATATGATGTTGTATACGCAATTAGAACTAAGAGAAAAGAATCAGCTATAAAAAAATCTTGCTACTGGGCATTTTACAGAATCCTAGGTGCACTTTCTTCTATTCACATCCCATTAGACTCTGGTGACTTCTGCGTAATGGATAGAAAGGTGGTAGATACGCTAAACGCACTCCCTGAAAGAAATAGATTCGTTAGAGGTCTTAGATCATGGGTTGGGTTTAAGCATATTGGTGTTGAGTACGAAAGAGATGCAAGACTATTAGGAGAGACTAAATATTCCTTAAAAAAGCTATTTAAATTGGCCTTTGATGGATTAATAGGCTTTTCATACAGACCATTACAATTAATTGGAATGATAGGTTTCTTTATATCCATGTGTGCCTTTGTTGGACTATGCGTGTTTTTCGCATTTAGCGTATTTGATATTCCAATCCTTGGTCATAGTCCAAGAGAAGCACCAGGCTATACCACTCTAACTTTAGCAGTATTACTGCTAGGAGGAATTCAATTAATCTCACTAGGTATTATCGGTGAGTATATTGGAAGAATATTTGATGAGGTTAAGGCTAGACCGCTTTATGTTGTAAAAGAGCAAGGTGGCTTTGAAGCAATTAAGGCAGTCAAGAAAGTTACTAATCTTTAATATTTCATGAAAAAAAACAAAACGAAGCTTATTATCAGCTGGATAATAAGCTTATCTCTCGTTGCATACCTAATTTCTAAATCTGATAAAGAAGCAATGCTAGAAGGCTTTAAAAGCCTTGATGCTTTTACAATTTTACTAATGATCTTAATTTATCTAGTGGGAATCGTAGTCAGAGCATTTAGATCTAAGATGATGATTCCTAAACTAAGCCTAATGGAAGCATTGGGCAGTGTTTGTGTTGGCTATGCGGCTAATAATATACTTCCAGCGCGCCTTGGAGAAATAGCAAGAGCTCAAGTAGTGGGTAAAAGTTGCGGAATTAAAAGATCTCTAGCCCTATCAAGCATATTAGTTGAAAGAATTCTTGATGGGACCGTGATTGTTTTACTCATGGTACTGGCGATGAAATCTATTGAACTTCCTAACTGGGCATATAATGTAAGAAAAGGCGGGATAATTTTATTTTCTCTAGCTCTTGTCGGAGTACTTGTAGCTCCCTATATAGGCCCTCGGATTTTAAAGATGATTCCAAGTCAAAAAATTAGAGAGATCGGTGAAGGCTTCCTAGAAGGCATTAGCCTAGCGTCTAGAAGTCCCCTAGTATTACTTGGAATAATCTTTTTATCTTTTGCTGTCTGGATCATAGAAGAACAAATGTTTGTTGTTGCTTCTAATGGATTCGGGTTTGGAATCGCGCCATTCTCTTTATTTTTTGTTCTAGGGGTGATTAATTTAGGAATACTAGTACCTTCAAGCCCAGGATATATAGGCGTATATCATTACTTCTGTACGCTTTCTCTAGGTGTGTTCGGTGTTCCTGTCGGTAAAGCTGTAGCATATGGAGTTATAATGCATGCTTGTCAGGTAATTCCTACGACTATAATTGGTCTTCTTTTTCTCCCCTACTTCGGTCTAAAATCAACTAAGGATATGATTCAATAAATGGAAACTTCAAATAACACTCCTGCTAGTAACACTTTAACTATAATTGGCGCTGGGGCTACTGGACTTACCGCTGCTTATTTAGCTGCCAAGTCTGGTTATAAAGTTAAAGTCATAGAAAGCTCTAATAACCTTGGTGGTCTTCTATCTACTTTCAAAACCGCCGGTGATCAGCTAGAATTTTACTACCATCATTTCTTTACTCATGATGAAGAAATTTTATGGCTTTTGAAAGAGTTGGCACTTGATTCTAAGTTATTTTTTAAACAATCAAGTATGGGTGTATTTAGAAATGGAAAGATCTATCCATTTTCCACTCCTAAGGATCTATTAAACTTCACTCCGATGAAGTTCATCAATCGAGTACGATTTGCAGCAAGTAGTCTTCTACTTTCAAAAGCTAAGAACTGGAAAACGTTTGAAGATATTTCAATTCTTGACTGGTTCTATAAATGGGCGGGGAAAGAAGCTACTGAAACAGTCTGGAAGCCGATGTTGAAAATTAAATTCGGTGATTACTTCCCACAAATTCCTGCGAGCTGGATGATTGGTAGACTTCAACAAAGAGTTGGCTCTAGAAATAAAGGTAAAGAACAACTTGGATACCTACTTGGGAGTCAGCAACTAATAGTAGATAAGCTCGTTACAGAGCTTGAAAGAATGGGAGTAGAAATCATAAAAGGGATTAAGGTAAAAACTTTAAATATTAAAGAAGGAAACATTGATTGTGTTGTTCTTGAGAATGGAGATGTGATCTCAGCGGATAAAACTCTCTCTACTATTCCCGTACCATACCTATCAGAGTTATTAGAAAACGATAAAACTGGTTTTAGAAGTATCCTAGATAAGATTGAATACTTCGGCGCTATATGTGTAGTTTTAATGATGAAGGAGCCACTTAGTGATACTTATTGGTTAAATGTTGCTGATCCTGGCTTCTCATTCGGTGGAGTAATAGAGCACACTAATTTTATTCCTAAAGAAAGGTACGGAAACCAGCATATTGCTTATCTTTCTAGGTATATTGAAAAGAATAATTCTTTAATGACGGCAGATTTAAAGAAAGTTGAAGCTGCATGGATTGATGAGCTAGTTAGAATCTATCCTAACTTCAAGATAGAAAATATCATTGAAGTGAAAACCTTTAGAACTAGTACGGCAGCGCCTGTTTGCCTAAGGAACTTCTCTAAAGATATCCCAAATGTTAAGACTCCAATTGGCGGATTCTACGCTGTAAATATGGCTCATGTATACCCTGACGAAAGAAGTGTAAATAATTCTATCCGAATCGCTGGAAATGCGTTAAAAACTATGGGGATCACACATGATCTTCCGGATAGAAAAAGAAGCCTTACTGGCATAGTAGGATTTTAATAGTTTAATGAAAGTAAAAAATTATCTTTCTTTCTTATCTCTATTAGTCTTAGCCTTTGCCTTATATAGCTCTTACTATCTTCAGAAATTATACTTCTATGAGACAGAAATACTCGTAGATACTAAAAAAAGTAATGAAGGTTTAGTAAGTGCAACAACATTCTTTAATAATGGAACTAAAACTAACTTAACTCCACTTACAGACAATCAATTTACTGGTGAGGTTTTAGTTAAAGCTGACACTAAAATTATCTTAAAAATCAAACTAGACTCTAACACGGGTCGTATTCTCGAAGCCTTTGTTAAAGAAAGACAAATTCCTCAGCATAAATTAATTTCCAGCTCGGATCTTGTCGGACCGAACTGGGGGCCTAATCCTTACTATAACTACCAAATCATTAAAACTGGTGCAGACTCTGAACGAGCGCCTCCTTATTGGCTGTTTGCAGGACTTATAATATGGGCTTCATTCATATGTTTTAACCAAAAGACAAATAAATCAGAAGGTCCTCTCGTACTAAAAGATTTAGTATTTTCAGGTTCAATCTTTAAATTTCTAAGTTCTAAAGATTATATAATTTTATTTATTATTTATATTGCGACTTCCTTTATTACTGTGGGCTGTGATGCCACCGCAATTCTAAATATACTTTTAATATTCACTTCTAATGTTGATATCTATCAGTTTCAAGTGAACCATAAACTTCTTCTAAATTATGAATTCATTAATTGGCCTTATAACCCCTTCTTCTTAGTAGCCTATTCTTTCTTTGCTGAGCTTCCTGCT
>JBILFC010000201.1:0-5843 GCA_044351785.1 Bdellovibrionota bacterium | reverse complement strand
GGAGCACTAAGCATTGAAGATAAATAAGGGATGAAGTCTCTACCCTTAGAACTAGCAGTGGCAAGAATAAGATTAGGCGAAACATCCTTTACAACTACTTCAAGGGCTTCTGCAAAACTACTAACTATAAAATTCTTTAGAACATCGGAATTTACATAAATAACCTCATCAAGACCATAACTAAGAACTGCCTTAGAAGCTTCCACAACATCAGAAGAACCTAACAACACCCCCACAACCTTACTATAAGAATGAGAGACCTTAGCCTTCAAGCCTGCGGTTATTACTGATAAAGCAGATTTTGAAACCGTTCCACTACTATGTTCGATATATACTAAAACTGTACTCATATAACCTTAGCCTCATTCTTTAATAAGTTAACAAGCTCATCAACTGAATCCACCTTCTTTCCTGCGCCTCTCTTTGGCGGTAACTCTAACTTTTTCACAAGTGTTTTACTTACTAGGTGACCTTCAATCGCAATAAGCTGAACCTCTTCAATCGGTTTTTTCTTAGCTGCAACAATTCCTGGTAAAGACCTTAATCGAGGTTCATTTAACCTCAAATCAGTAGTAACTATGGCAGGTAAAGTCAATCTAACTTGCTCAAGTCCACCATCAACTTCTCTAGTTACTAAGACTTTCTCTCCCTCAACTAACACCTTAGAGGCAAAAGAAGCCAAAGGTAGATTCATTAAATGAGCTAAACGTACGCCTGTTTGACTTGAATCGCTGTCTATCGCTTGCTTGCCCATTAAAATTAAATCATAAGAATCTCTTTTAATAAGAGAAGATAAAATATAAGCAACCTGTTCTGAATCTAAATTCTCGTCACATATTACATGGACTGCACGATCTGCGCCCATCGCTAATGCACTTCTGATCTGCTCAGAAGCAAGAGTAGGCCCTATACAAGCAAGCACTACCTCACTAAACCCCACTCCGGCATCTCTAATTCTCAAAGCCTCTTCAACCGCTATTTCATCGAATGTATTAATGATCCACTTGGCATTAGATTTATCAACATCACTGCCCTCAGCATTCGGCTTGACCTTCAACTGCCAATCAAGAACTCGCTTAATTGGAACAAATATTTTTTTCATGTCTCTCAGAATAAATTTAGCTTAAATTTCAGATACTTAGAAATCCTTAATAAACTTGAGGATCACCTTATATCTGCCGATATAATTAGTGATTATAGGATACTAACACTATTAATGGCAACATAAGAAGATCACTATGCGAAAGAATGCCGCTGACCGTGGACATAACTACTATAACGAACTCGGCATATCTAGCGCAGCTACACTAGACGAAATTAAAGATGCATACCGACGTCTTGCAAAAGAATATCATCCAGACATCAATCCAACTGAAGATGCTAGAATCAAATTTACTAATCTTCAGAAAGCCTACAATACCCTATCCAATTCTGATCTAAGATTAAAATACGATATGAATCGGGGGATTCTACAACTTGATTCAGATAATGATTTTATTTCTTCTACAAAATCACTAAGAGAAGAGTTGAAATTTCGCCCAGAAAGAAGAGACCCCGAAATATTAAATAAAGAGAGTGCCAAAGAATCTCCAGGCCTTCTTCGATTATTGAAATCTATATTTACAAAGGAACCCGAAGTTAAAAAAGAACAAAAAACTTTTAGGCCCAGGAAAGCTACAACAGAACTAATTCTAGAAAGAGAAAGAATATATAACTTTCATGTAACAGAAGTTGAAGCAATTACTGGGACAAAGAGAACCTTAGTAGGGATAATTGGAGGGAAAGAGACACGTAGAGAAATTAATATTCCTCCTGTAAAAATTTCGCCCACGAAATTAAAACTCAGATTACCTAGACCAGACGGGAAAACAGGAATTGATGAAGTAAAAATTCAAATTAGCATTACTACTAATAGTAATTTTAAGCGAGACGGTTACGATGTACATTTACAAGTACCAATGCTCGAAAAAGAACTTGATCTTTCCCTTTCATTTACAATTGCTACTGCAGTCGGCTTTGAAACTATTCCCCTGAGTAGAAAAAACATCACAATGCCTTACATAATCTCATCTGGAGGCTTATGGGATACAGAAAGGGCAATGCACGGAGACATCTTTGTCACGGTCAATCCGATTGATAACAATGACAACGAACAGATAGAAACAGACATTAAAAAAGAAAGGGAAGACTTACTCTTCTCTCTAAGTCCAATTAAATCAAAGGTAAAAGCTGAAAATGAAGTTGAAGCTTAAACTTTCATAGAAGAATTTGATGTTTTGTTCAAAAATCGATAAGTATTAGCAGTATTGTTTAATGCTAATCTATAACGACGAATTTAATGATTCCACCCCTCGCGGAAAGAATGCGCCCAAAGAACCTTAACGAGGTAATTGGCCACGAAAGTGTTATTGGACCTAACTCGGCGCTGTATGCATGCATTAGCCAAAAACCACCCTATGTCCCCTCCATCATCCTCACTGGGCCACCTGGTTCTGGTAAGACCACACTAGCTAAAGTAATTGCAGAGCATAGTGGATACAACTTCATTAGAATGTCTGGCGTGCTAGACGGAGTAAAAGAAATTAGAGCCAGCATTGATTCTGCCGAAAAAGCCATGAAAGAATCTGGCAAAAGAACCCTTCTCCTAGTAGATGAAATTCATAGGTTCAATAGAAGCCAACAGGATTCCTTTCTACCACACATTGAAGCAGGGACAATTAGTATCATTGGACAGACAACAGAGAATGTAAGCTTTAGACTTAGATCAGCCCTTTTAAGTAGATTAAAAGTTATTAACCTTAAGCAACCCACTGATGAAGACATAAAGATTCTAGTCTTAAGAGCTCTTGAAGATAGAGAACGAGGATTAGGAGTGCATAATTTAAGTATCCCAGATGATGCTCTAAATTTGATTTGTAGAATTTCAGGGGGTGACTTTAGAAAGGCTCTTAATTCACTTGAATGGGCATCGAATTTAGCCTTAGCAGAAGGTAAAAATTCAATTGAGAGATCAACTCTTGAAAGATCATTTTTAGATCAACCACTACCTTTTGATCAGGACGGGGATTACCACTTTGATTGTATTTCTGCTTTTATAAAATCGATGAGGGGCTCTGATCCAGATGCCGCGCTATACTATATGATAAGAGCATTAGAAGCAGGTGAAGATCCACATTACTTAACCAGAAGAATGATTATTTTTGCAAGTGAAGACGCATGCTGTGACCCAAGGGCTTTAGAAATAGCAGTTCTTGCAGATCAAGCACTAGAAAGGATTGGTCTTCCGCAAGGTCGCATCCCAATGGCACAAGCAGCAACTTACCTTGCAAGCTGCCCCAAATCTAATGCCTCTTATGTCGCGCTAAATAGAATGACAGAAATTGTAAATCAGAATCCAGGACTAGAAATTCCCAAGCGCCTCCGTAATGCACCAACAGAATTAATGAAAGAACAAGGCCACGGCCTCGGCTACCACTATCCCCATGACTACCCCGAAGCATATTATCCAATCAGATATATGCCAGACAAATTAAAGGATTTAATTGTTTATGAGCCGAAGGATCAGGGAATTGAGCCGAAGATTAAGGAGAGGTTGGATAGGCTGAGGGGTAGGATAAAGTGAAAGAAATGGAGAAAGATTCCATACTCGAAGCCCTTATAAGTTGCCTTTTAAAATGTCAAATTAAGAAAAGCGGTTTTACAGACCCGCTAACTGAAAAACCTTCATGTTACCGCAGAACCGGTTATCTGACGTCCCAGTCACGATAAGAGGTATTTTCCTCATCCGTCCTGTCGATTTTTCGCTGATGATATTCTGGACTAAATTTAACAGCCGGCCCCCTCACGCCAATCAGATCAAGAACATCCTTTCTTTTACCCTCGATCCTCGAAATGTCTTCTGTTTTCTCGGGGTACTCTTCCTTGATTATTGATAGTAATCCATCTACTTGATTAATGCACTTGACCGTGCAACAACTGTTGGCCATCAAAACAAGCCAGTTCCCTCGCGCCTCTTTGTATCCTGGCAGAAGCATTTCCCACCGTTCACAAGCTGAAAGAGTAACCTGTCGCTCCTTCATACTTTCTTCTCTCTGCAACCGACGGGTCAGCAACTCCTCCTGGATCAACGGTAAGTTGATTTCAACATATTGCGCATGCTTTTTTACGAAACTCAGGAAAGTGTTCAAGAAAGGAAAGTTGAGATTTCTCATCAATTCCTCCTTTTTCAGGTTAACCGCGTTTGCAATGAGCTTTCTTTCGAATAACTCTATGCTCTCTCCCTCTAGGAAACCCAATTCCCCCAACGTAAATCCCTCTTCCAAAAGAGATCGAAAGTAGTTGAGTTTCCGCATCTCATCTTTGAGAGCGAGGAATGTTCCCTCTCTAAGTCGCGCAAAAGTAACGGAGTGCTCAGAAAAGACTCCTTCCCGCAGGAATTTCAGCTCAAGCTCACCTGAAATCTCCAAAACATCTGCAAGCCTCTTCCCCTCCTTCCGCAGTTCTCGGACATCCCTTGTGATCCAGCTGGGACACTTCTCTGTAAAATTGCCAGCCTCGAAATTCTGAATTGCAGCCATCATTTCATTCAATTCCATGACTTCTGTTCCTTTTTTTGAACCTTTTTGAAAAAAACCTACCTAAGATCAAGTACGCTTAATCTTAAGTAAAATCTCTCCAAGATTGCCCTGGCCTGCTAAAAACCTTTATCTATATATAGACAGTGCAAGCCAGAACAGGCTCTACCCGAATCAAATTGTCAAAGATCTTAACTGAAGAATGTTAACCCGATTATGAATACAGAAAGAAGAGATGTTGCAAAAAAACTTTCTCCACGAACTAACTATCAAATAACACTCAACTTCTCGACTCGCTGCTGTTAATTCTCCCCCACGCTCTTCCCATTTAGCGTGGCGTGCCTCACAAACCAATCCTAGGCACCGCCTACCCCTTCCTTCCACCCTCAACAAACTCATAAATATTCCCACTCTTACCTGTTCTAAAGGTCCAGGGGGTATATTTAAGTTCAAACCTACTGTGCCCTGCTTGCACTTTTTTATCTTCTGTAAGCTTCGTTAGATCGACCCAATCAGCATATTTTAATGTACCGGCAATCTGAACTAGAATATCTTTTATTGTATATCGCGGTTCTAATTTCCCTCTAAACCAATGCGATCTACCAACGGAATCAACTAAAATAAAGAAAGCTTTTTTCTCAATTGTAACAAACTTTCCTTTAATTTTAACTCTTCCAAGTAAGAACTTATGATTCTGAGTCAGTTCAATAACATCAATATGGCGCACATTCTTCTTCAGAGTTAAATACTGAAACTGATTTTCTAAAAATTTAAAATAATTCTTCCCTCTAGTTTCATAAACATTTACTACCTGATTTTCAGCATTAACTATAAAAACAAGGTTAGATGAAATCCGATAAGTAACTCCAGACACTCCCTTATACTCTTCAGGAATAAGAATAAATTTCTTACCTCCAATCGCTTTAGAGTTAAAAATTATTTTATAAAAAGCCTCTACTGCATCTCGCATAGATCTTTTTATAAGTGGATACTCTGCTACGAACTTCGCAGAGCTACGAATATATTCTATAAAAGACCTTAAATCGGATTCCTTAACCTTGTAGCTTACACTTTCATTACCTATAGACTTTGTAAACTGATAATAAGATCCACTCTGAGGAGAAGTCTTAATTCTAATCCCTTCAGCAGAAGAGATCCAAGGGTCTTTAGGATGAATATACGTTAAAGAATCTATTAAAACAGATACTGAAGAAGGCAAGAATGAAATATTTTCTGCTGTAGCGCTCAATGGCGAGATGAAACCAGCAA
>JBILFC010000200.1:0-5846 GCA_044351785.1 Bdellovibrionota bacterium | reverse complement strand
AGAAACTCCATTCAAAGAAGAAAAAACAATGAGGGAACAAAATCACTTACCCCCTTTAGCTCATTATAAATGAAATCCAACGATAATATATCCATCAGCACTATTATACTTGCATATAACTCTGACGCATTTATCGGAAAGGCCATTGATTCCGTATTGTCGCAGGATATAAAACCCTTAGAGATAATTGTAATAGATGATGGCTCATCTGATCGCACAAAAGAAATCTGCTCTAGGTATAAAAGTCTAATTAAGTATCAATATCAAAGTAACGGAGGGGAAGGGTCCGCAAGAAATCTAGGATTAAAAATCTCTAAAGGAGAGCTAATAGCCTACCTAGATGCTGATGATGAATGGCTACCCAATACCCTACAATTACTTAGAAATCCCTTTCTACGGAACGAAAGCAATATGCTTTCTATTGGATACTCACAGGAAGTGAGAAAAATTTCTCAAGAATGGCTAAAAGATCAAAAGCCTTATATTGGACAACAGTTAAGCGCTACAATGATTCGCCGTGAAGCCTTTGATATTGTCGGACTTTTTAATGAGGAGCTAAGACTTGCTGTAGATACAGATTGGTTGTTTCGCATACGAGAGTTCAATTTACTAATTGAATATATTAATCAAACCGTAGTATACCATCGTAGACACAGTAATAATGCGACCCTTTGCAATGAGCTAGTTCAATCTAGCCTACTCACTGCATGTAGAGCATCAATTAACAGGAGGCGAGAAAAGGGGATAGATCCGTTCTTACCTCAATTTGGACATAGAAGAAGTATATTATGAGTTATCAAATTGAACAGAAAGCCATAGTACATGAAACTATCGATGAAGAAGTTGTAATTATAAACTTCGCTAGTGGTAACTACTATTCGCTGACTGGCGTTGGTGCTTTTATTTGGAACATTCTAAATCATGGACCTAGCTCAATAGAGAATATTATTTATGCTGTAACGGAATCATGCGACATTCAAGAAGAATTTATAAAGAGCGATATAAATACTTTCTTCTCAGAGCTTATCCGAGAAGGCTTAGTTAAGAAATTAGACCTAGATTCAACCTCAAGTCTACAACGAGCGGAAGCAATTAAAAAACCCTACCAAACTCCAGTTTTAGAGATTCATACTGACATGAAAGAGGTAATAGTCCTAGATCCAGTCCACGAAATTGATTATGCTGATTTCTGAGAACAGCCCGTGGAGTCACGAGATAGAATCAGAGCCTAATATCATAGACCAATATTGTCTAGACATCATAGATAACGTAAATTCATTCTCCAAAGAGAATATACAGAAAATGAAATACAAGATTGGGGAAATACTCCTTGAATGTAATTTCTTTGATACGACTTCTTACAAACTATTTCACACCTCCATGCTACATTTAAAGTCTTCAGAAGGCAGAGTTCCAGATTGGAGGATCTACGTAATCAATAAAAAATACTCTGGTCCTAAGCTACCTAAAGAAGCCATAATCAATTCTCCTTACCAAGGAATTGTAGAATACCAAAGCTCAAAGAGATTTCAACTTTATTATATTGAACATTTAAGAACTTTATTTACACTTAACTATGAGAGTAAAATTGCGGTTTACTGGACAAGTTCCCCCATAAAAAAAATTAGCTTGGATTTTACATTTCCTATTCGTTACATAGCTGAGGCAATATACAGAAATAGAAATGGATTCATTCTTCACAGTGGAGTAGTTGGCAAGAATGGCAAAGGAGTTCTTTTCACTGGGAAAAGCGGATCAGGTAAATCTACGACATCACTAGCATGTCTTCTCGCAGGATTTGATTTTATCTGCGACGATCATTGTCTATATCACAATAAAATTGCATATAACTTAACCCAATTTGCAAAACTTACTTCTACTAGCTTAGAAATCCTTTCTCAACTCGAACATAGAAATTTATTAACTGGGAACACATCAGATAATAAAATAATCATTCCACTACTACCTAACTTTAATTCAAATATTAAAAACTCATTAACAATCAAGGCGGTAATTCAGCCCATAATAACCCAGGATCCTAAAGCAAGCCTTATTCCATGTTCTGCTAAAGAGTCTTTAAAATCACTTGCACCTAGTAGCTTTAGTCGAATTGTTAGTGCTCATAAACAGGAGCTGTCTATAATGTCTCAATTAGTTAAGAGTGTACCGAACTACAAACTATTTCTTAATGAAGATCTAAGGCAAGCTATTAACCTTATTGCTCAGATAAAAGAACTTCAATGAATATTGCGTTTGTTGTAACTTCATCAGGTATTAGCGGTGGTCACAATGTAATATTTGAACATGCCTACAATCTAAAACAAGTGGGACACCAAGTAGATATTATAGGTCGAAACCTGGATCAATTTAAATTTGCATATAACTGGCATGATAGAGCGAACCAATTGAATTTTAAAGTTATAGAAAGAACTCTCGGAACTTGCAACTACGACATGGTTATCGCTACAAATTTTCATTCGGTCTTCCATCTTCCCATGATTTCTTCTAAATACTACTGCTTCTTCATGCAAGCTAATGAAAGTGATTTTATTTCGGACAATAATATTATTTTAAAGAAATGGCTCCTTAGCATTCTAGAGTTTAACCTACCAACCATTGTAAGTGCCAGCTGGATGAAGCGATACCTTCATAGAAATTTCAAGCGAGAAAGCTTTCTATGTCTTAGCGGAATGAGGAAAGATCTTTTTAACATTAGCTGTTTAGCAGACGATAAAGTTCCAAATTATAAATTAAGATTGCTCGTGGAAGGGGCAATAGAAGCTCCTCATAAAAATGTGATAAAAACCATTGAGCTATGCTTAAAATCTAACGCTAGAAATGTAAGTCTACTCACTCCAAGTATAGACACAGACAAGATACCTAAGGAAGTGCTCATCCATAAAAACATTCCCCAGAAGGAGTTGGCCAAGGTTTATGGCTCCTATGATGTATTAGTAAAATTGAGTACTTCAGAAGGCATGTTTGGACCGCCGCTTGAGATGTTTCATTGCGGAGGAACGACGATTTCGTATGACGTACCCGGTCATGAGGAGTATTTAGTAGATGGTATCAATAGTATTGTGGTTCCTATGAATAGTGAAGATCTAGTCCTAGAAGCTATTAATTCACTTAGCAATAACAGAGACCTTCTTACAAACTTAAAACGCGGAGGCTTGGATACAGCTACTAAATGGCCAGACTGGGCAATCGCTACTAAGAAACTTGAAGAAGGATTAATCTGGGCTTCTTCAAATTCACACATCAATAAAAAAGATTTATTGATGGCCATTAAAGAGAAAACCCAAATATACCTAAGAGAAAAATGGCAGGATAGAAAAAATTCACTACTTAACTCTGCTAATGACGCACTTGAACACTAGGGATAGTTGTAACCAGCAGATCTGAGTCGATCTGACTCGTAGAAGCTATAAAAATAGCTTTAGGCAAAGGTTCTTTCCCAGCCTTGGTCCAATCTATAGGGAACTCAGAATGGTTAGGCTGAGTAGTAGGTAAATAGACATGCGGAAAGTGACCCTTTAACTGCTCAAATACCCAAAGACGAGATGGCTTACAGGCACCTCCCGAAATGCTGTGAAGTTCAAAATTTGGGTTCTCCTTGAAGAACTCGATAGAACTATCCAAATTATAGGAAACAGTTGTTGAAATTATTAGAATTTTATCAGTTAAATTAGATAACACTTCTATCGCCTCTTTTGGATTGCTTAGATGATATAAGAGCCCAGCAGAGTAAACGACATCAAATGTTTGATTAAACTCTTTAGGCATATTCTCTAGATCTAATGGGATTACATTTATCTTAGGATACCTAGACCTTAGAATTTTAAGGCACTGCGGCCTTGCATCAGATGTAGTAACATTACATCCCCTATCAATGAAAAAATCTGTGTGCTCTCCTGTGCCTGCCCCTACTTCCAACACAGAAGAGCCATGAATGGATAATGGAAGACTAGCTAAATGCTCCAAGCGCCTACGAGTGTTACGATGATAATAACTAGAAAAAAAGGCATTATCTCTTCTTGGGGACCATAAGCCAAGAACCTCTAATCCCCAAAATTTTAATATTTTTCTAAGAGCCCCTTTTACTAATCGACCTAATGACCTAGGTATCAAACTGAACATAAAGAGCGACCTCCAAATAACAGACATTTTCTTTCCCAACATATGAAGCAAACCATTTTTCCCAATCGAAATAGTTATGACTTACCCAGTCATTACGATATGCAATCTGATTAGTGTTCTTTAACTTTAATTCAACAAGCTTCTTACGACAAATACAATAGGCATAATCAAATCCGCGCCTAACTTTTTTTAAGAAGAATCTCATATGTTATATAAGACAAGAATAACAATGATTACTGCACATAAAAAAGGGAGGCATATAGCCTCCCTTTTTAGTTAGAAAAGTCTGTCTTACTTAGCTTCTAGACACTCAACTCTTCTGTTCTTAGACCATGCGCCTTCGTTATGAGCGGCTTCTGCTGGTCTTGATTCACCGTAACTTACAGTGCTCATTCTGTCACGAGAAACACCTAGGCTTCTTAGGTATTCGAAAGCTGAACGTGCTCTTCTTTCACCTAATGCCAAGTTGTACTCATCAGTTCCTCTTTCATCACAATGACCTTCAAGAACAATCTTGCTTCCTGGCACTGTAGCTAGGTAGTCAGCATTTTCTTTTAGGATTGTCTTAGATGGTGCAGACAACTCAGAAGAATCAAATCCAAAGTAGATGCTCTTAAGATTTGGGTTCTTGTCACCAGCAGAAAGATTGTCACCAGCTTCAGCAGCTGCAACAGCCTTTGCTCTTCTTCCCCAGCTGTATGTTAAAGATAACATAGCTTGTTGGTTGAACTCTGAATCGTGTCCAGCAACAACAACTCTATAATCTCCTCTAACACCAAGTCCTGCAGTCAACCAGTAAGTAGCACCAGCTGTAAGACCTCCGAATGGATCAAATTGTTGACCATTCTCAAGATCATCACCGTAGAACATTAAACCAGCTGTTGCTCCAACATGTGGATCAAAGTTGCTTGTAGGATCAGAAATCAAGTGGAAAATAAGATCAGTAGATCCTCTAATTCCCCATGTCTCATCATCTAGTTCGAACTCAGTAGTTGGCTCAATAAGCTCTCTGTTCTCGTTATTCATATATGGAAGGTAACCGATGTTTCCTTCTAGAGTCCATCTGTTGTTAAAGTCGTATCCAACTCCCAAAGCATAAATTTGAGAATGTTCAACTTCTTCGTCACCTTCAAAGAACATCATCCCACCACCAAGAGATGCATTCCATCCCTTGTAGTCTACTGTATCATCAGCAACTACGTTACTTACTGAACCGAAAGCCGAAAGGCCTGCAGCTAGTACTGTAATCAGTTTACGTGCATTCATATTTTTCTCCTAAACAAGTTATTATCTTTCTTCTATCAACACTAATAAGTACTTATGTCCCTTCGGGTGCCTTTATCTCTAGCCACCTAAATTACAGTACAATAAATTATACTGCTAGGTACCGCCTAGTGTTCTGCCAAAAATCCGATCTATAAATCGAATCAGCTCTCTTGGCAGAGCACTAGAGGCTCACCTTCTGGGACCCTCACACCTCACAAACTCCAATCTAAAAAGATTACATCCTACTGAATAAACATTAATTCCATTCGTCTTTAGAACAAGCATTCATCCTAATCGACCAATAAAATAGCTATATTTAACAATAAAACTGGAGTCTGTTTGGCCCAATGCAATAAAGCATTAAAACCGGTGCAAACTCTAATCCTTTTCTATTTAAAGTCAACCAGACTTTTACCAGATTCTAGGTATTTAGCACTTCT
>JBILFC010000199.1:0-5875 GCA_044351785.1 Bdellovibrionota bacterium | reverse complement strand
ACGTAAGGATACTCCGAATCCCTCCAAAATCTGCCCCAGCTAAAGCAAAACTAAGATCATAACCAGCTTCTTCAAGCACATGACCTAAACCTATTATCTTACTTTCCTTTACTCCTTGAAAAATTTGATTACTTGGATTCTTAAAAATACATGGGAATCCAGTCAAGACAGTATATATCGCCCCAACTGTCCACTCACTGCCTTCAGCCGGCTTCATATCGAAATAGCTCATTTCCTTCTTAAGCTTTCTTAAGTTTGGAGTTAGATGTGCTAGTTTATCACCTAAAAAATCTTTTTCTAAAGACTCCATTGAGATTACTAGGATATTTTTTGGCTTAGCTCTCTCTTCTCCTTTTATTACAAATTTATCTATCTTTAATTCAGAGCCTTGAATGTATTCTACCTCGTTAGCAGAAATACTCTTTATTGAACCACTAAAGTCTTCACTTACCGTAGCTCTACTTAAAGTAATAATATCATTTAAATTATATAACACTCCTTTTTCATGACTCATTACTACTATCGAAAAGCAAGATATCAAAGCGCTTACAATTGGCTTTACTTTCTTTACAAATTTCATCTTGGTAGTTTTATGTAATAAGAATCCGAGAAAACCAACGATCAAAAGAACATACAATGTCTTGTATGCATATACGGTACTGCCCGCAGAAATCGCATTCCAAGTAAAATGTTGATAAAATCTAAAATCTACCAAGGTTCCACTTAAGACCAAAGACTGCAATTGAAAACCCAAGAAAAAAATTGAACTAAATATCGCAATAATTCTGATTGAAGTATTTTGTATATGAATCAGTAGACAGAAACAAAAAGCAACTAAAGTTAAAATCTGTAATATCTCAAACATAGAAATAGATGATGAACAATATTAAACAACACCTCGGGAGATGCTTTTTATTTATTTTAGATGAGAATGGAATCTCATAGATTCAGTCTTTATTCTCATGATAATACCAAAGAATTAACATTAAATAGGCCCACTTGCGCCACCACCTATTACCTGCCTAGGTTTAGCCCCGTCCGCTGGACCTACTAAACCTTCTCGCTCCATCGTTTCAAGAATTCTTGCAGCTCTATTATAGCCAATTCTAAAAACTCTCTGCACCATTGAAGTTGAAGCCTGACCCTTCTCAATCACAAGATTTACCGCCTGGTCATAAAGAGGATCATAATCCTCACCATCCACATCAAAGCCCTCAGTTGGATTACTCTGAGCCTTTTCTTGCTCTTCAAGTAAATTTAAAGTCTTTTCAATCATTGGATCATAATCAGGCTCTCCCTGATCTCTAATCCAGTTTACAACGTCATGAACTTCTTGATCTGAAACAAATGGGGAATGAAGTCTCTTCATTCTTCCAATTACAGGACTTAAAAATAACATATCACCTTGACCTAAAAGTCTCTCTGAACCTGATACATCAAGAATAGTTCTCGCATCGATCTTACTAGTAACTTTAAATGAAATTCTCGCTGGAAAGTTAGCCTTAATAAGACCTGTAATAACATTCACACTTGGTCTTTGCGTGGCTAAAATTAGATGTATCCCACAAGCTCTAGCCTTCTGAGCTAACCTTGTTAATAACTCCTCTATTTCTTTCCCTACTGTAAGCATGAGATCTGCTAACTCATCCACCACAATCACAATTCTAGACATTGTAGAAAGACCTTCATATGGAGCCGCAGATAAAGCATCATGCTCCGCATCTCTATCCACTAAAGACTGAGCAGCCGTAGTAGATACTACATCTTTCTCTTCTAATTTAATAATCTCGTCTTTCTTTTTTCGATTTGTTACAAGCTCAACATCACCACCCTTCTCAATCATACGGTTGTACATAGCAAGATCTCTTACTCCGAGATCTTTCATCAAACTATACCGCCGTTCCATCTCTTCTACCGCCCAGTATAAAACTCCCTTTGCACGCTTAGGGTTAGTTATCACAGGTGAGAGTAAGTGTGGTATACCTTCGTAGATACTTAGCTCCAACATTTTAGGATCGATTAAAATTAATCTTAAATCCTGAGGACTAGATTTATAGAGCAAACTCATTAAAAGAGAATTAATACAAACTGACTTACCTGTCCCGGTAGCTCCTGCGATAAGTAAGTGAGGCATCTTAGCAAGATCCGCAACAAAGGCTTCACCATAAGTATCCTTTCCTAGCGCTAAAGAAAGGGCATAGTTCTTAGTCTGATATTCTTCACTATCAACAATGTCTCTTAGCCTTACAATTTCTCTCACGGCATTAGGTACTTCAATTCCAATCGTACCCTTTCCAGGCACAGGGGCATAAACTCTTACACTTTCAACTTTTAAAGCTAATGCTAAATCGTCAGCTAAATTAATAATCCTCTGGACCTTAATACCAGCAGCGGGTTCAAACTGATAAAGAGTAACTACTGGCCCTGGATGAACCTCTACTACTCTTCCCCCTAGCTTAAAATTTCTAAGAGCTTGCTCTAAACGCTTACTATTTTGAATTAATTCTTCATCTTTCGGACCATCTAAACTAGCCCCGTCTAAACCAACAAGTATCTCCCTAGGAGGAATTTGATAAGAGTTATAATCTCTTTTAGAATTATAACTCTTCTTTAGTCTTTCCTTAGTTTCAACTGGTTCTTTTGATTTTTTTTTATTTAGAGCTCCGACTCTCTTTACTTTATGAGACTTACTTTCCCCTCGTGATATCAGAGGTGGTGCTATTTCTCCTTCAGCTTCTTCCAATAAAAATTCTTCTTCCTGCTCTTCCTCTTCAAGCTCTTCTCCTAATTCAAATTCCGTTTCATCCTTAATTTTCTTGACTTTTTTCGCCCTTCTAGCTCTCTTAGGTTTAGAATCCAGTACAAATTCTTCCTCTTCATCTTCCACATCCTCATCTAATTCTAAATTTTTATTTCTTCCAGCTAACACATTCGGTGTCTTCTCTAAGACAGCTCCACCTAACTGCATGCCCCTTTTAATTACCGTAGTCCCTTCTATTGCGGTTCTCTGGGCACCGCTCCAAAGTAGACTACCAGCCCGAATATAATGCTTAATCCTTAAATTTACGATTACAGCTAGTGAAATCGCAATCAATGCAAAACTCATTAATACCGTGCCCGCTTTATTGAGAACACTATCTAACTTAAAAGCTATTGTTGACCCAATATATCCGCCTCCTTCATAGCCAAGTAAAGTACTGGAAAGAATGGCGAATGAAACGATAAATAAAAGTATAAAAGATCCAATTAAGAGAATACGCTCAGGAGAAATTTGTTGATTCTCATCACTATTTCTCCATAGAAGACAAGCTACGAGAACTGTTATTCCTACAACAGAAAATCCACAATAACCAAGATACTCAAATAATCGATTAGATAATAAAAATCCAAGCTTCCCCATTAAGTTCATTGATGGGCTTAAAGCCTGCTCTTCAGGAGAACTTAGATATGAATTCAAGGATAAAAATAAAAATATAGAGACAACTACTAAAAGGATAGACATTCCTTCACGAAAAAGACTTGAGGATACTTCTTCCTCCTGAACTTCTTCCTTTAAGACTCTCTTACGCGGTAACTTCTTACTATCTACTCTAGATCTACTGGCCATGCCTCACTCTTTTAATACTACACATTTCTTACAAGCCGACGACTCTAGAAGGAAAGAAAATACTAATTAGTTGATCCTTTCTTTCTCAACAACTTATCAAGATTCTTCGCTGAACCTCTAAAGCCAGCTGAGACCAATTCTCTCACAGAACTAAATCCAGATCCAAATTTAGATCCCAAAGAAAAAAGGTTTTCAGTCACAGCCTCTTCCTTGGTCCTAAAAGCTGATGACCAAACTGTTTTATCAAGCTTTCCATCATACAACCACATCCTATATTTAGCCTGCGCTGCAGTCTCTGAACCTACCCCACTACCTGATCGTTCAGCTGTCTTTTGTAGCAGACAAAACAATACAGGGATTCCGCCTTCTTCCTTTGATATCGTCTGAGCTATTTTAAATAACCTTTCTTTAGATGTCCCTAATTGCGAAATTTGTTCTCCTTCCCCACCAGTAGCCAATTGATTCCAATTACTTGCGAATTTTCTATCGATTCCACCACTTACTTCAAGCTGCGTATGAACCTGAATTGCGGTGATAAGATCATCTGTAGCTTGAGAATCAGGAACGGCCAGACTTTCACGACCAATTTGCTCAGCAAAAACTGGAACCACATGCACCGACTTAATATTATTCGCACTAAATCCATCGAGTATCTCGGAAGAGACGTCCTGATTTGGCCCTGAGTTAATTCCTGACTTAGTCTTAGGGCTACAAGATACTAACAGGATTACAATTAATGCTGAATTAACGATATTTTTCATACTTATCATGACATATACTAAAAATTTACAACTTATCTATTCGGCCATTCTATATACTATAGCAGGACCACGCACTAGATAATTAGAAATATTTTAAAAAATAATGCTTTTTTATAGCTTAATAACTTGCTACTTTTTTTATACTGGCGTATCCACCCGAGCTATACTAATAAAATTTGTTAGAATTAGAGTACAGACAGAAATCTGAATCAAACGGAGATAAAAGGAGTTAGCCAAAGTTATGGTAAGTTCATTTAAAAAATTAGATGAAGCGATTCAAAATTTAATAGAAGCATACACTGAACTTGAAGAAGAAATATCTGAAAAGGTTGGTGATGATGAAGATGCATTTTCGCATTCCATCATAGAAGCTTTAGAAACCAGCATCGAAAGTGCAATTGAGGAAACTGATTTCAGCACAGCTGGCTTTGCAGCTGTCCTGTCCAATCTGACAGAATCTCTTGAGGAACTTGATCCTGCTGCTTTTGAAGAAGAGGGTGAAGAAGGGGAAGAGGATGATGAAGAATATGAGATGGAAGATGTAGATGATGATGAAGAATATGAGGATGAAGACGAAGAGGATGAAGACGAAGATTAATTTCTTCTTCCACTAAAAAAGGGGACACCATGTGTCCCTTTTTAATTTAGCAACGTAAAATGTTTATTCTTTAGAGTTCAATTCCTCTATCAGCTTCACAGCCAGACGTTCTTTAGCAATCTTCTTTCTATCCTCAAGATTCATAATACTATCCGCATACTGCTTATCTTGTTGTTTTATAACTCGATCTTCATGTCTCAGGTACGCATGAAAATCATTTAGCTTCAGTTGCTCCACCTCTTGTGGAGTCACTGAAACTTGTTCTAACTGAACTTTCTCTTCTAACTTTTCAAAATAGGATTTATCACTTTCAACTTCTTCTTCAGGCAAACTCACTCCACGTGGAGAATCTTTAATTTTATCTATGCTCTGCAATTTACTGATCTCTAAAGATGACTCCGGCTTTTTAATGCCTGCAAGATAAACCCAAAACACACATAGAAGAAATAAACTAAGAATCACAAAATATTTCATAAATAAACTTACTCCCACTTAGGCTAATCTACTTTACGGTAATTCTATGATTTTTCTTTAACAACTGGGCATGCAGATTTATCAAAGCAGTAGTTCGAATCTTTCCACACCCTCCAAGGACCAAAAAGCTATGTCCTCTAATAAAGACCAATAAAGACACATCCCCCTAAGAAAATTTCTTAGACTTTACTTGGCATAAATCTTGATAATAGAACAGGTTAGCAAACGTAGTACCTCTAACAAGAATTTTAGTGAAGCAGTACCAATTAAAATTAATCTTAGTCACAATCTTATGTAGTATAGTCCTATTAGATGATGGCCATGCCAACGCTCAAACATCAAAAGAACCTCTCTGGGTCCCAGGGGAATACATTGTAAAATACAATCAACAAGAAATTGAAGGACTTAAGACTATTCCTGGTCTAGTTAACTTCT
>JBILFC010000198.1:0-5915 GCA_044351785.1 Bdellovibrionota bacterium | reverse complement strand
GATGTTTTAAAATCTCCATCAAAGATAACTAAGATTGAAGAAAGCACTACCAACAATCCCCCCAACACTTGGGTAAATGAAAATCTCTCATGCCCAGTGAGAGCAAGTATTAAAAACGTAGCTGGTACTTCTCCTAATAATAAAATACTAATAGTAACCGGATCTGAATTCTGATTAGCCATAAATACTAAGGCAGTAAATCCAAATCCTAGTACAAATGTTGTTATGAATAAACTGAATAGTAGTCGCTTATTTATTTTGTGCCATTCAATCGGATATCTTAGTGCAATAGGAAGTAAGAGTATTACAGATAAGAGATTGCATGTGCCCGCAGAGAATAGAGCAGGTAGATTAGATCTATTAGCGAGAACGGGAAATAGTCCCCAGAAAATGGCCTGGGTGACTATGAAGAACTCACCTAATCTTTTTTGCTTTAAAGAATCAGACAAGATTATGGTTGTCTTGGAAATTTAGAGAAATCCGGCTTTCTTTTTTCTATGAATGCTTTTTTGCCTTCCTGAGCCTCTTCCGACATATAGAATAATAGAGTAGCGTTACCAGCTAATTCTTGAAGTCCAGCTTGACCATCACAATCAGCATTCAAGGCTGACTTAAGACATCTCAATGCTAGAGGACTATGATCTAGCATTTCTTTACACCATTTGATGGTTTCAGTTTCAAGTTCTGCATAAGGTACAACGCAGTTTACGAGACCCATATCTAGAGCTTCTTGGGCTGAATACTGACGACAAAGATACCAGATTTCTCTTGCTTTCTTTTGTCCTACCATGCGAGATAAATATGAAGCCCCGAAGCCACCATCAAATGAACCAACTTTAGGCCCAGTTTGCCCGAACTTTGCATTATCTGCAGCAATTGTTAAATCACAAACAACATGAAGTACATGACCCCCGCCAATAGCATATCCTGCGACCATTGCGACTACTGGTTTAGGTAATGTTCTAATTTGTCTTTGAAGATCAAGTACGTTTAGTCTGTTTAGACCTGTTGAACTATCCTTATATCCTGTATCGCCTCTAACTTTCTGATCGCCACCAGAGCAAAAAGCATCTTTCCCTTTCCCAGTTAAGACAATAACCCCGATATCGGAATCATCTCTCGCAACCTCAAAAGCTACCATCATTTCTTTAACTGTTACTGGAGTAAAAGCGTTTCTAACCTGTGGGCGATTAATAGTTATCTTAGCTATTCCATCCCATGTATGATATTCAATTTCTGAATAATCTCCACTTGGTGTCCAGTTAGGAGTAAGTGATAGATCTGTGCTTGACTTAGGGCTTAGGTTGCTCATAATTTGAGAGTAATTTAAGTAATATTTAATGCTTAACTTAGCAAAATTTTAATTTATTTAAAACCACCCCCAAATTGTTATGGATGAGAAAACTAGAGATCAACTTAAAAATTCTAATACCTTAGCCTCACATTTAGGGATAGAATTCCTTGATGTGACTAAGGATAAGTTGGTGGCAAGAATGCCTGTAGATGAAAGGACCAAGCAACCCTACGGCCTTCTTCATGGTGGGGCCTCCGGTGTTTTAGTAGAAACACTAGCTTCGATTGGAGCGATGTTAAATGTCGATGCTACAAAAGATAGTGCAGTAGGGGTGGAACTTCATTGTAGACATTTAAGTTCAGCAAGAGATGGGTGGGTAGTAGGAACTGCAACTCCCGATAAACTAGGGAAAAATATCCACTTCTGGAAAGTGCAGATTGTTAAAGAAGAAGACCCTTCAAAGATTATCTGTGAAGGGTCCTGCACCGTCTTTGTTAGAGTAGGTTAGTTAAGTTTTTTTAAACTTAAAAGTTTTACCACCTTACAAAATACTCGCATTGCAGTCTCTATAGAATCAATACTCGGCATACTAGGTGCAATTCTAATATTTTTATCTTCAGGATCTTTCATGTAAGGATATGTAGATCCTGCTGGAGTATATTTAACTCCAAGTGAAGCACAAACTTGAACTACTTCAGTGGCAAGACCAGGCAGAGTATCTACTGACACAAAATAACCACCCTTAGGAACAGTCCAACTTAAAAAGTTGGAACCCTCGAATTCTTCTTCTAAAATTTTAAGAGTTAAATCAAATTTTGGTTTAAGAATTTCTCTATGACCCTTCATGTGAGAAAGTATATTTTCATAATCCTTAAAAAAACTAACATGTCTTAGCTGATTAACCTTATCTGGACCAATCGTCTGAATAGATAAGTACTCTTTAAAAGACTTTAAATTAGCCTCGGTAGTACCAAGGAAACCTATTCCACTACCTGCTAGTGTGATCTTAGATGTTGAACCAAAAATTAGAATAGAATCCTCGGTGCCGTGTTTCTTCGCTTCGTCAAAGATATTGTGAAGTTCAATTCCATCTTCAAGATCATGAACAGCATAAGCATTATCCCAAAAGACTCTAAAGTTTGAGTTAGCTTTTAAACCTAACTTGGCAATTCTTGTTACAACTTCTTTACTATAAACCGTGCCAGTGGGGTTAGAGAACTTTGGTACGCACCACATAGAACATGCCCTAGTTTCTTTCGCGACAATCTCCTCTACCATATCCATGTCAGGCCCATCTTCAAAAAGTGGGACATTTATCATTTTAATGCCAAAGTGCTTAGAAATTGAAAAATGTCGATCATAGCCAGGAACTGGACAGATACAAACAGGCTCATCTTTATTCTTGCCCCAAGCAGACTCCTTTCCACGTACTCCAAAGTGGAAGGCATGATCCATGTATTGATACATAAGGGTGAGACTAGCATTACCACCTATTAGTACTTCTTTCTCATTGACACCTAATATAGGTGCAAATAGTTTTTTAGCTTCATCAAGTCCATCTAAGCCACCATAATTTCTGGTGTCAGTTCTATCTGCCGAGAGATAGGTATCAAGTTTTGTATCTAATAATGAATTAGATAGATCTAATTGTTCCTTGCAAGGTTTACCCCTTGTCATGTCTAGAGATAAGCTTTTCTCTTTATACTCACTTAATTTCGCTTCCAATTCACCGATGGACTCCATCACCACTCCAATTATTTATTATTATGGGTTGTTAACTAGGCTTTTAATGCCTCTATTGTTTTTGCTAAACTTGTTGGATCTGAAACTTCAAAACGTTTTGTATCTGGTACAGTTCTTTTTAGAAGTTTAGTCAGTACTCCACCTGGTCCAAATTCTATAGTTGTTTTAGAATTAGTTTCGCTAAGCATTCTTGTGACTAGCTCTGTCCATCGTACTGTTCCGCAAACTTGTTTTTTTAAAAGTTCTCTAGCTTCATTACCAGTAGTAACCTTTTTCGCCGTATAGTTTGCATATACTCCGATCTTAGGATCATTAAATGTCGTTGCATCTAGATCTTTAGTAAGAGCAATTTCAGCTTCTTTCATAAGACTACAATGGAAGGGAGCACTTACGTTTAATGGGATAACTTTTGCACTATTTTCGCTTAAAACAGTAGAGAACTTTTCAATAGCTAATTTTTCTCCCGCAAGAACGGTTTGACCTGGAGAGTTTAGATTCGCAATTTCTACAATACCATCAGCTTTTTCTTTAATAAGATTTACAATCTCCTCTTCAGTGGGGCCCATTACAGCAATCATCGCACCAGTTCCTACTGGTACAGCTTCTTGCATATACATACCTCGTTTATAAACTAACTGAATTGCATCTTCAAAGCTAATTACTGAAGCTGCTACGAGAGCAGTGTATTCTCCTAGGCTGTGACCTGCTACTGTATGAACAGGAATGTCAGCCATCAAATAATTTAAATATGAAACAAGTAATAGAGCAGGCTGCGTATGCTTAGTTAGCGTAAGTTCTTCTATGGGCCCTTCAAAGCATAAATTTGAGATTTTAAAGCCAAGAACTTTATCTGCTTTCTGAAAAAGTTCTTTTGCTGAATCATCGGTGTCAAACCATGCTTTTCCCATCCCAATTGCTTGAGATCCTTGCCCCGGAAATAGTCCGCATATTGTGTTCTGGCTCATAAATCTAATCCTTGAATAATTCCATAAATTCGAGGGCTTAATACCTTATTGGATGTTCTCTGTAAAATCTGAATTGCTATAAGTTATTGTAATCATAAGACCTGACTTTTTAGTTTAAGCAATACCTGATAAATGCCGATTTAGTGCATAGGTAATTGAAACTATATTTAATTAAAAGGACTTAAGAAGCCAATGCAGTATCTGGCCTCAGATAATAAAGCCCACATTCTATTTATAGAAGATGAATCTTCTGTGGCTGAAACTTTAAAAGACTGTCTTGAGATAAAAGGTTTTCAAGTTTCAATAGTCCAGAAAGCAAAAGATGCTATAGATCTCCTCAGCAATTTAACACCAGATTTAATACTTTCAGATGTGAATCTTCCTGATTTGTCTGGCTTAGAATTATTTAAACAGATTAAAGCAAATCCGGTTTGGAATTCCATCCCATTTTTATTCCTATCAGGTGAGTCAACCCCAGAGTCTATAAACTCCGCCTTAGAGGCTGGAGGAGATTATTTTATGAAGAAACCAATTGATATCGATGAGCTTTCAAGTGTCATTCAAGGTAAACTCTCTCAAAATAAACTAAAAGATGAAAATACGGAACAGAGATTGGATGCATTTAAGAGAAGAGTTGTACACACTTTATCTCACGAATTTAGAACTCCCTTAGTTTCAATTACAACTGGGTCAGAATTGTTATTAGAAGAATATGACTTCTTAGATGATGCACAGATAAAGAGTTTATTAACTTCTATCTACCGTGGAGGGCAAAGGTTGGAGAGGTTAGTAGAGGATTTTATGGCTGTTCAGCAGATAGATGCTGGTGGCACTGAGGTAAGTTTTCAACAATTCTCAGCTCCTATATCTTTGATTGATGTAATAAATAGAACTCAGGAAGAGGTAAATCTAAGACTGTCATCTCTATATAATAATTTAGAGCTTCAAATAGATCTTCCAGAAGTATATCGAGCGACAATGTTAAATTCGTGTGCTCCGCAGTTAGTTGATGCTCTAGTCCGAATAATAGATAATGCCTGTAAGTTTACATTAGGTGAAAAGAGAGTGGTAAAAGTTTCAATTGAGAAGGAGAATGAGGAGGTTCTAATTTTCATAAGAGACTGGGGTAAAGGCATGCCGCTTGATTGTTCTAGTCAGTTAAAGGCAGTTACTCCTTTTACACAGATTAAGAGAGAAGTTCATGAGCAACAAGGATGTGGACTAGGTCTTACAATTGCAACTCACTATATTAAGCTTCATGGTGGGGACTTAAAGCTTGATCGGCCTGGGGATGGGATGGGGTTGATTGTAAGGATCTCTTTGCCTGTAGATCAAGCCCGATAAGCATCGGTATCGCAACGCAAGATAAAATGAGATGAAAGGAATATCTAAACTCGATGCTTGCAGGCATTAAAAAAATGCCAATAAAGTTAAAGCCAATAAACAGGGAAAAAATAGAAATACTACTTTGTCTGAGAGTAAGTAGAAGTGGCAATATGATTGTTATTATAGGGGGCCATGCTGAGAATAAGAAGTTTAGGCTTGAATCTTCTTTCTTGATAGTATTGGATTTCAAATAGTTGAATAATTTCTTCCCCGGTAAGAAGTCACCGGAGGCTTTTTCATGTCTAAATGCATTAATGAAATAATTATCTGAGTCGCTTCTAGTGCTGAATTTTATCGGTAAAAATCCTTCATCCCAAACATAACCTTCACCATTAAGAAGTCTAATGTTTTCATCAAATAGTTTACCGAGGAACGCTTGGGGTTCTGCAAAGATTGCTTTAATAACTTCTTTCTTAAATGCCTTTATCTGAGGATAACTTGCTTTAAGGTTAGCTTTATTTTTATCAAACATAACGGATATTCCCGTAAGATCATTGATAGAGGCTATTTTACCCACATTGTTTTCA
>JBILFC010000197.1:0-5940 GCA_044351785.1 Bdellovibrionota bacterium | reverse complement strand
TTCTCCAGCATCTACCTCAACACCGCTTAGAGGCTGACCATTATGGCTTACGACTCCCTTAATAGAGTATAATTTAATCGCATTTGCGATAAAATCTGCACTATTAACTGAAGCTGTCCCTTGATATGTACTAGGCTCTATTACATACTGATCCTTGTCAAAAGTTAAGCTATAAGCAGTGTCTTCTAGCACTCTCATAAACTCATAACGACCAGCAGCATCGGTTGTAGTATGCCCAAAGGCGGATGACCTAACAGTCACTCCAGCTAATGGGACACCTTTATGCATAATTTGCCCCTGAATATTCGTAAATGCCTTAGCTTGTACCTTGAACGCTAACTCACTCTGCGCTCCAGCCTTAACTCTAATAGAAAACTTCTCTATATGTTTAACAGCTGGGCTTGCTGAAGCAGATGCAGTTGCTTGAACAGCAGCAGGAGCAGAAACTACTGGCTCATCAAAACTTACTTTCGCTGGAGCAACAACTACCGGTTCCTTAAATGCTTCTGGTTCAGGGACCACGATAGGCGCTTTATAGGTAATTGGCTCTGATCGGACTGGAACTTCAGGGACACTAAAGCCAACTTTTTCATCAAAATCATTTATCAAATGATCTTCCCCAATTTCGTCCTCTAGTGATTCCTCTTTCTCTTCTAAATAATCTTCCTTTACTTGCGCCCAAGTTGGCCTAGCCTCAACAGTATGATCTACTGCACCTGCTGGCCTTGAAAAACTAATTTCCTCCTCATCCTCTTCTTCCTCATCTTCTATCACATAAGGACGACCAAAAGGACTTAATCTAGCCTCTGGCTCTCTAATACCAGCTCCAGCATCGAAGTTTGGTGAGGCATACATTGACCTTAAGACAGACGAATCATTCTCAGAGCTAGCCGCTTGCGCAGGCTCACTTCCAAACATAATTGAAGAATATGGATTCTTAACCGCTTGCATAGATGAATTTACAGCAACTCTTTCCTCTTCAATATCATCTACTTCATCTTCATCAACCTCTTCCTTTGCAGTCTCACCCATAGGTTGGAAATTTACATTATCAAAAGTTTGAGTTTTCGCTGCGAATTTAAAATCATCCTCCTGCGCCTTACGAGGAACTTCAATTGTAGTTTTTGCATCGTTTACATCTTCTGCCATCTGTGAAGTAGGCTTAATCACATAACTACCGATAAAAATTCTTTCACTTGGCATCATAGGAACTTCTACCCTAGGTTTTAGCGGATTCTTTTCCACTAAAGTTCCATTGGAGCTACCAAGGTCAGTGATATATAACTTTGATACCTCGCCAAACTCATCATGCTCTATCCTTAGACGAGCGTGAATACCTGAGACCTCAGGCCTATTTAAGACCACATCATTTGAAGGGAGTCTTCCAATTGTTAACTCTTCTTTATTAAAAATCTTTACTATAGGCTTTGAATTCGGGTCCATATCAAGTGGCATCACCGTTAATTTTATTGCCATAAACTCCTCACATGCTTCTTATTTTAGATAAATCTAATTTAAATAATATTATCCAGAAATCTGGTTCTAGCTATCTTTCGTCCATTTCTTTAAATATATTTACTACATACTTTCTCTGTAGATTTTTATCCTCTTACAATTGCTAAACTCACACAAAATAGGCTATGTTTACGGCTAGAAATGACCAATAAGGCAGTAATTTAATGAAAAAAGCAAATACCCTCCCCTCTGAGAGCACTATTAGTACTGAACCACTAGCTGGAAGCCGAAAAATTCATGTAAACGGCGAGCTTTTTCCTGAGATAAAAGTAGCGATGCGGGAGATCAGCCTTAATCCAAGCACACGATTTAATAAATTTAAGAAAACAGAAGAAGTAAGCCCTAACCCTGCTCTTCCTGTATACGACACCTCTGGTCCTTATACTGATTCCAATGTAAAAATTGATGTTTACAAAGGACTATCAAGATTAAGGGAATCTTGGATAATAAACAGAAAAGATACCACAGTTCTCGATAAGGTCAGTTCAGACTTTACTAAACAAATTGAAGCAAATAAAAGTTCAATTACCTTTCCCAATATTCCACTACCAAGAAAAGCTATAGGATCAGGTAGCATCACTCAGTATGCATACGCTAAAAAGGGCATAATCACAGCCGAAATGGAGTATGTAGCGATAAGAGAAAATCAAAAATTCCAAGAACTAAAGGCAACGAATCCTGAGCTATTTTTCTCATGGCCTGGAGTTGGATTCGGAGCAGAGATTCCTAAAGATGGTATTACGCCTGAATTCGTTAGAAGTGAAATTGCGAGAGGAAGAGCAATAATTCCAGCTAACATAAATCATCCTGAACTTGAACCAATGATCATTGGTAGAAATTTCCTAGTAAAAATTAATGCAAACATTGGAAATTCTGCTGTAACTTCTAGTATAGAAGAAGAAGTAGAAAAAGCTGTCTGGTCTTGTAGATGGGGAGCAGATACGATTATGGATCTTTCCACAGGGAAGAACATTCATGAAACTAGAGAATGGATTTTAAGGAACTCCCCTGTTCCAGTAGGAACAGTACCGATCTATCAGGCGCTTGAAAAGGTAGGCGGAAAGGCTGAAGATTTAACTTGGGAACTTTACCGTGACACGTTAATCGAACAAGCTGAACAAGGTGTGGATTACTTCACTATTCATGCTGGAGTGCTACTTCGTTACGTCCCATTGACCGCTAGACGCTTAACGGGGATTGTGTCCAGAGGTGGTTCCATTATGGCTAAGTGGTGCCTAACTCATCATAAAGAAAATTTTCTTTATACGCATTTTGAAGATATCTGCGAAATTATGAAGGCTTATGATGTTTCATTCTCATTAGGTGATGGGTTAAGGCCAGGATCATTAAGAGATGCAAACGATGAAGCACAATTTGCTGAACTTGAGACGCTAGGAGAGCTTACGAAAATTGCTTGGAAGCATGATGTTCAAGTAATGATTGAAGGACCCGGCCACGTTCCTATGCATTTAATAAAAGAAAACATGGATAAGGAGTTAGAAGACTGCCACGAAGCGCCCTTCTATACACTCGGGCCTCTCACTACTGATATCGCACCCGGTTATGACCATATAACATCTGGACTTGGAGCAGCGATGATTGGCTGGTATGGTTGCGCTATGCTTTGCTACGTTACTCCAAAAGAGCACCTTGGTCTTCCGAATAAAAAAGATGTTAGAGATGGAGTTATAACCTACAAGATAGCAGCTCATGCGGCTGATATTGCGAAAGGTCATCCAGCGGCGATTGCAAGAGATAATGCTCTTAGTAAAGCAAGGTTTGAATTTAGATGGAACGATCAATTCAATCTATCCCTCGATCCAGACACTGCTAGAGAATATCATGACGAAACTCTTCCGAATGAAAAAGCGAAGGACTCTCATTTCTGTAGTATGTGCGGACCTCAGTTCTGCTCTATGAAGATAACTCAAGAAGTTAGAGATTATGCTGAGGCTCATGGGGTGGATGAAAATTCAGCTCTTAGTAAAGGAATGGAAGAAATGAGCGAGAAATACAAGGAAGTTGTTTCACCATTATAGTGCTAGAACATCTCCAAAATACCCACCTTAAGCCATTTTTAAGGAATTTTTCTATTATTTAGGCTCTAAGTTATTATTTTCTGGAACTTAGAGCCTACTTACAGCATCTTACCCTTGTTCTATTTGAAAGGGCACTTTTTGACTTTCTAAAGAATTTAGTAGCTTAGCTTGATTTTTTACTAGGTAAAATCACTAAGGCATGGTAATCATTATTAAAGTTGTTTCAGTCCATGTAGAGCTTTATGTTGTATAGCTGTTTATAAGATTCTAAGCGCCTGAGAACATGTAAAGAGAAAAACCTGAAGGGTAAGGTTAATATGAAAAATGGATGTCTAACAAAAGCAGATTTGGTTGATGCAATTTATGAGCAGATGCCAATAGACAAGCAAAAGGCAACTCAGATTGTAGAAGATTGGATTGAGCTAATGAAAGAAGGCTTGATACATGATTCTAAACTAATGATCTCTGGCTTTGGTGTCTTTGAAGTGAAAGAAAAACATTCACGTCCAGGTAGAAATCCTTCTACTGGTGAGAAGATTACACTTGCTGCTAGAAAAGTTGTTAAGTTTAAATCGAGTCAGATCTTTAGAAAAGAACTGAACGGTGAAGAAGTTAGTGCCGAAGATGAGAATAATGAGTTTGGGGATTAATTTTTCTCCAGCTCATTAATTTATCGAAGCAGTACAGTTTTATCGACTGTGTAACTTAAAGTATGTAAAGTTATTAAAATGTCAGAAACAAAGCCCGTTGAACCACCTCATCCTAGAGAAAGAATATTACAGGCTTCTTTAGAGCTTTTTGTTGATCAAGGTTACTTTAACACTAATGTGCCTGATATCAGCAAAAAGTCCAAGTGCAGCGTTGGCTCTATTTATCATCATTTTTTAAATAAAGAAGAGATTGCTTCATCTTTATACTTTGCAGGGATTCATCAGTTTAGAACGGCCTTAGATAGTTCTATCGATGCTGAAAAAGACCTTGAAAAGAACATTAAAGCATTAGTTACTTCCTTCTTATCATTTTCGGAAGATCATATTCTTCTCTCACAATATCTTTGGCTCGCTAGACACAATGAATTCTTAACGGGTAAGATTGGTCATCCTACGACTGTAGGCTTTGACACTCTTGGAAGAAAACTTACAAAGTCTATCAAGGACGGAATGAGAAAAAAAATCATCCCACCCATTAAGGCTGACATCATGTGGTCAATTATTTTTGGTATCCCACTTAGCTACATCAGAGATTGGCTAGATGGATACAGTACGAGACCACCGAAGGAAGTAGCACCAATTCTAGCTAACGCTTGCTGGGAAGCACTACACGGCGCGAAATAGCTTTCTTCTTTCTAACACCTGCTTAATAACCTCCTCCGCTATCCCATTAGGTTCTACATGAGGAAGAAATTCTTCCTCTATAATATTCAAATCGGTATCTAAGAGGTCTTCTCGCAATCTGAGAACTCCTCCTCCAGTCATGAGATACTTTCTAAATTGTTTTTTAACATCAGGGAATTTATCCCCCGGATTAATGTAAAGAGTGTGAATCACCTAAGCCTCTCGCTTCCTTTGCAATCTCATCTAAATACAGACTCGCTAGAAATAATATTTCCGATGCACCAGAAGTTATTAACGTGCCTTCAAAAGCACATTGAGCAAGACTTTTTCCCTCGATAAATTCTTTAAAACTCACTTCTGAGAAATTTAAGACCGCACCGAAAGCACCTTCTCTCAGCCGTCCATCAAAATTGATGGTATTTTTAACTATATCGAAAATTACACCTTGCTTCTCATCATCCAAGCTAATAAAAATTTTCGACGAGCCTTTAAGATTCTTAACAACGTGCAAATGAATGGCCAAGGGAGATGCCTCTAAGACACTCTTAACTTTCTCAAAAAAAGCAGTTAATGATGGCACCATAGCCCTTATTATAGAGCTAAATTATATTAGGTCAAGCTTTAGCTCTTAAAGATAAAGGTTCTTCAACTCTCTGATCGAAGAAATCTTGTAGCAAATTAGCTCTTTCAAACTGTCCATTCGCTCTAAATGCCTCTACTAAAGCCGCTACCGCATCTAAATTCTTCCACTGAGTAAGCTTACAAGCAGTTTCAGCACACTGAGTACCCCATTCAAGATCTTGAATATCTTCGGAATTGCAGTACAACCTAGACATTTCAATATACGGTATTGGGTCCTTTGGATCTATTTCTAAAGCTCTACGAAACATTTCTTTAGCCTGAATTAACCTATCACTACCTAAAAATAATTCAGCCCTAAGCATAAACGCCTCAATCGGAGCATCACCTGTAGCAAGACATCTGACAAGCATATTCTCTCCTGCAACAAAGTCACCTTCTCTTAATTCATAGTGACTAAGAGCACATTCTAC
>JBILFC010000051.1:0-14311 GCA_044351785.1 Bdellovibrionota bacterium | reverse complement strand
ACTTCCCTCTAAGAACACACCATACTCCTTAGATAAAATATAAATCCTATAGAGGCCAAATAATAGAAACGGATAGGATACAAATCTTAATACACTAGATATCAAAATCAGATCTAAATATCCTGCTACAAAATAGAAAAACAAGAATAGTAATAAATCAAAACCTAACTTAGATAACTTGATTAACAAATCTCTATAGTAACTCCAAAAAAGGAAACCCGTCTCCGCATCACCCTTTGCATACCGAAAAATACTCTTCCACATCTTCCATAAATCAGGCTCCATCTTCCAATGGGCTATTGCCTCAGGAACAAAAGCTATCCCATTAACGATCCTCCTCACATTAAAATTGAAAAGAGAATCCTCTCCCGCATGAGTAAGTTCTTCTGGAAATCCACCCACCTTATCATATAGACTACGACTGACCGCCATAGATCTACCTGATGCAAAAAAAGTTTCTGGTTCTATTAAATCCCACCTAGGTAATAAAAAATAAGATAAAGCTTCATGCCAAGAAGCAGAAAAAGTAGGTTTATAATAACCCATTACAAACTCTATTGACTTATTATTACCGAATGCAGAAACTAAATATAACGCCAAGTTAGGATCTAAGGTAGTACCTAGATCTGAAAATAATAGTATCTCCTCCCTACTCCCTTTTACAGCTATATTTCTTCCCTCAGAAATATTAACGTTATCCGCCTTGATTACTTTTACACTAAACTGATCCTCAGTCCTTGCCCATTCCTCTAAAAACTCAAGGGTACCGTCCGTAGAACCGGCATCACATATTACAACCTCCACTGGCTTTAGCGTCTGAGACTTAACAGACTCACTAAACTCTCCAATCCCTCTAATTTCATTCTTGCAAGTAGCAATTAGTGAGTATTTTCCTTTTCCTAGCTCTAAAAATTCCGCAGTGGGAAAACGAACCTTTATTTCAGGAGCGACATAGTAGACCTGCGTATTGACCTTGGTAATACCAATATTCGCCTTTTCTCTAAATTGCTCAAACTTACCAGTAAAAGCTATCCTCATACCTTCAGGCAGATATGGCCATACTTTAACTATAGAATATTCTAAACTTGATTTCATTTTACTGCATTATCATGTAAAATCTGCCTTTACAAAGCATGTTTCTATGCTTACTAAACTAAAGCGTTAATTACATCACAGACAAGAGAAATACACTTGAAATTTGAAGACTACTACCAGACCCTTGGACTAGAAAGAAGTGCAACTAAAGAAGAAATCTCTAAGGCTTATAGAAAGCTTGCGAGAAAGTACCATCCCGATCTCAATAAATCTAAAGAAGCTGAAGATAAGTTTAAACAAATCTCTGAGGCAAATGAAGTATTAAAAGATCCAGAGAAAAGAAAGCTGTATGATACCCTAGGAGAAAACTGGAAAGCAGGACAAGATTTTAAACCACCCCCAGGATGGGACCAATTCTTTCAAGGAGCTGGTCAACAAGGAGGAAGACAACAAAGCGGTGCTGGAAGATCCTCTCAAACTTTTAATTTTGGTGGAGACGGTGGAGCCGGCTTTAGTGATTTCTTTCAAGCTATTTTCGGTGCCGGTGGCGGTATGGGAGATCAACTCTTCGGCGGGGCTGGACGAGGACCTAGAGCCAGTAGAGCCAAAACAGCAAATCCAAATGCAGGCCCAAAGGTAGCTACTAATACAGTAGAAGTACCAATTACCCTTAGAGAAATAGCTAGTAAAGAAAAGAAAACAGTTAAAATTAACTTTACTAAGAAAAACCATTTCGGCGCACCCGAAAAAACAACAAAGACAATCTCTTTCACAGTGCCTCCTGAAATGTACGATGGTAAGATGATTAAGCTAAAGGCAAAACCAGATCAAGATACTCCAGAAGTAGTCATTAAGCTTAAAATTTTACCGCATAATAACTTCACTCTTGATGGTCAGGATCTAAAAGGAACATTGCTCGTCTCTCCTTGGGAAGCGGCCCTTGGTGGCAAGGTGCCTTTTCAAAGTCTTATGTCCCAACTTCAATTAAACATCCCTGCCGGTACTTCTAGCGGTAAGACACTTAGATTAAGAGGACATGGATTACCTAAAAAGGATGGTAACTCTGGAGACTTACTTGTAGAGGTTAAAATAATGAGCCCTGGGACCTTAAATGTGGAAGAAAAAGAACTATTTGAAAAATTAAGTAAAATTTCTTCTTTTAACCCTCGCCAAAGTTAAACTTAGTGCTTAAGTTAGTCGAGGAAGATACTAACCTAAATATTGAGTGTTAACACATGGACTTTCAAAAATTTACTGATAAATGCCAAGAAGCGCTTCAGAGTGCTCAAAGTCTTGCACTAAAAAGCAATCATCAGGAAGTAGACTGTGAACATTTACTAATGAGTCTCAGCACACAACAAGCAGGACTACTCCCTAAGCTACTACTAAAATTAGATGTTGACCCTCAAGCCTTTACTCGTGCGGTCAGTAATGTGCTGGAAAGAAAACCACAAGTGACAGGCTCTGCCACTGAAGCTGGGAAACTTTACATCACTGCTAGCTTACAGAAAGCACTCGCCGTAGCCGAAGATGAAGCTAAAAAAATGAAAGATGAGTATATCTCCGTTGAGCATTTGATACTTGCACTACTTGCTAAAGGCTCTAAAAATTCAGTAGAAGAAATTTTTAAACAATTTAACATTACGCATGATAAGTTTGTTAAAGCACTTCTTCAGATCCGTGGCACTAAAAATGTAAAAGGTTCAAATCCAGAAGCAACCTACGAAGCTCTAGAAAAATACGGTAGAGATTTAGTTAAGGAAGCGCAGAAAGGAAAACTAGATCCTGTAATCGGACGAGATGCTGAAATTAGGAGAGTCGTAAGGATCCTTTCAAGAAAAACCAAAAATAATCCAGTTCTAATCGGAGAGCCTGGAGTTGGTAAAACAGCTATAGTGGAAGGTCTTGCTCAAAGAATAGTAAGAGGAGATGTGCCTGAAGGCTTAAAAGATAGAACCGTATTTGCACTTGATATGGGTAGCCTAATAGCAGGGGCAAAGTTCAGAGGAGAATTTGAGGAAAGACTAAAAGCCGTTCTAAACGAAGTTAAAGATTCAGAAGGAAGAATAATTCTTTTTATAGATGAACTTCATACAATTGTAGGCGCAGGAAGAACTGACGGTGCAATGGATGCAGGTAATATCTTGAAACCTCTTTTAGCTAGGGGTGAATTACATTGTATCGGTGCTACTACTCTAGATGAGTATAGACAATATATAGAAAAAGATGCTGCTCTAGAAAGAAGATTTCAGCCAGTACTAGTTGAACCACCTTCAGTAGAGGACACAATTTCAATTTTAAGAGGACTTAAAGAAAGATTTGAAATCCATCACGGAGTTAAGATCCTTGATGGAGCAATTGTAAGTGCCGCGGTACTTTCTAATAGATATATATCTGACAGGTTCTTACCAGACAAAGCGATTGATCTAGTTGACGAAGCGTGCGCTATGATTTGAACTGAAATCGACTCAATGCCCACAGAACTCGATGAAGTTACTAGAAAGCTAATGCAGCTTGAAATTGAATGTGCAGCTCTGAACAATGAAAAAGATGCGCAAAGTCAAAATAGACTTGAAAAACTTAAAAAAGAAATTGCTGACCTAAAGAGCAATTCAGATCAGATGAGAGCTCAATGGGAAAACGAAAAGGCATCTCTTCAGAAAGTTAGATCTATTAGAGAACAGATAGAAGCTACAAAAATGAAGATCATGAAGGCAGAAAGAGAATATGATCTTAATAAGGCGGCGGAACTTAAGCATGGAGTTCTACCAGGCCTTGAGGGACAACTTGCTTTAGAAGAAGCCCAAATTGCAAAAGCAGGATCGGAAGCTAAACTACTTAGAGAGGATGTATCTGATCAGGAGATTGCAGAAATCGTATCGAGATGGACAAAAATCCCAGTGATGAAACTAGTAGAAGGTGAAAGAGAGAAGTTACTAAAACTTCCCGAGATTCTTCATGAGCGGGTTATTGGGCAGGATAATGCTGTTGATCTAGTCGCTGATGCAGTACTAAGAGCTAGAGCAGGAATTAGAGATCCTAAAAAACCAATTGGAAGTTTTATTTTTCTTGGACCTACAGGAGTCGGGAAAACTGAGCTAGCAAGAACTCTAGCTGAGGCGCTCTTTGATAGCGAAGAGAATATGATCCGAATCGATATGAGTGAATATATGGAAAAGCACTCAGTATCTAGGTTAGTCGGGGCACCTCCTGGATATATCGGCTATGATGAGGGTGGTCAACTTACCGAAGCTGTTAGAAGAAAGCCATATAGCGTAGTGCTCTTTGATGAAATTGAAAAGGCGCATAATGATGTTTTTAACATTCTTCTTCAAGTACTAGACGATGGTCGGATTACTGATTCTCAAGGAAGAACAGTAGATTTTAAAAATACTGTAATAATCATGACCTCAAATTTAGGTTCTCAGTATCTTTTAGACTCATTAACAAATGAGTCTAATGAAATCTCAGAGAAAACAAAAGAGAAAGTCATGGGAGAGCTTAGACATTCCTTCAGACCAGAGTTCTTAAATAGAGTAGACGAGATAATACTCTTTACTCCGCTATCTCTAGAAGAAGTTAAGAAAATTGTTGTTTTACAAATTAATTTACTTAAAACACGACTTGAAGATAGAAACATTACAGTAGAACTAACTGATGAGGCCAACTCCTTTATAGCCAAAGAAGCTTACGTTCCTAGCTTCGGAGCAAGGCCAATTAAGAGATACATTCAGAGGAATGTGGAGACTAAGATTGGTAGAGGAATAATTTCTGGAGACATTCCAGAAGGCGCTCATGTACGTCTAAATGTTGAAGACGACGAAATTGAACTTGAAATATTATTGCCACCTAAGGGCACCAGTAAGGAAGGAGATTCTAGGACCTATATGCAATAGGTCCTAGCAATTAGATCTAATTATTATCAATGAAGTTTGTAACCATCTCAACAAGCTTACTTGGCTTACATGGTTTAGTAACAACTGATGTACACCCAGCATCAATGGCTTTACCGTGTAAAGTCGGATCATTAGAAGCTGTGAAAGCAATTACAGGCTTATTAAATCCCTTCTCTCTAAGCCTTGTGACAGTTTCCACCCCGTCCATTTCAGGCATCATCAGATCTACAATTGCAATATCAGCACCGCTGTTAGCAACTTGTTCTAATATTTGAAATCCACTTGCTGATCGCTCCACATCAAAACCCTTTCTTTCAAAAAGAAGCGCAATGATATCCAATGAAGTAATATCATCATCGACAAGCATTATTTTTTTATTCTCTGACATGGTTCCTTCCCCCGATTTATTGTGACCCTTTAAAGATGACAAAACAGGCTATAAGGACTCTGAGTATCTACGCCCTATAAATATCAATATCTTCGGTGACTTAGAAGTAAGAAAGCACGGAAGACTAATAAAACCTCATAACCTGTAAGAAGATGTTACGCCTTTTATTTAAGTGGAGTTGCGGCAATTTATGAAAAAAAGAACATTAATCAATCTCAGTTTAAGCCTAAGCTTATTAGCACCATCTGCATGTTCTCTCTCAAGTTTTCCCAGCCTCGAGGGACTAGCTGGTGCAACTGCTGGAGCCGCAGTTGGAGCTGGAATTGGTAGCATCATTGGAGATCATGCAGGAAAGAAGACTGAAAATACGCTCATGGCTGGTGGGATAGGTGCACTATCAGGAATGGCTATTGGAGCCCTTGTACATGAAAATCGTATGGAACTTGCGAAAGAGGATGCTCAAGTTATCAGAGAAGCAAAGCAACTTGATGCCAGACAGAAGGAAATCGATGACACCAGAAGGGCAGTTGACAGTGATAGTTCTTGGGGCAAACTCGAAGTAAAACCGTGGCAAGAACGGTACAATATCGAAAACTCCGAAATGCCCTATCAAGGACCTTCTTTACCTTAAATAAAAATTAATGCTTTTAACCTTGCTTTAGTCATATTCTTTAGTAAAATAGCTGAAATAATTAATCAGCGATCTAAATGTTATTCCTAACGGGTGGTACGGGCTTTCTAGGCGGAGCCTTGGTTACTAAATTTAGGGAAAGTATCCCCAACGATCAACTTGCACTTCTTGTAAGAGCTGAGACCTATGCCCAAGGCAAAGAAAGAATTTTAGAGGCTTGTCCCCTTCTTAGAAAATCCTATGAAGAAAAGGATATTTTCAAAAATATCTTCCCTATCTTAGGAGATTTAATGAAACCTGATCTTGGTATCTCTCGCATTGATCAAGATCTAATACTAAAGAACTGTAAACATATTTATCATAGCGGAGCTAATACCAACCTTGCAATTGATTACAATGAATCTAAGTTATACAACTTAGAAGGCACAAGGAAGGTAATAGCATTAGCTGATAAAATATCAGAGAAGTCACCCGAACTAGTTTTTAACCAAATATCTACTGCATACGTTGCTGGAGATACCAACAAAACTGTTTGTAGTAGTTTTTTAGATTTAAAAACTAAATTTAGAAATGGATACGAACAAGCAAAAGCAGAATCTGAATCATTAGTCTTATCAAGAAAAGATAATTATAAGGTAAGAATATATAGGCCATCAGTAATCGTTGGTGATAGCGTTACAGGACGTACCAGCGCCTTTAATGTACTATATATTCCAACAAGAATCATCTGTGCAGGATTATTAAAAGTTATACCCGCTCTGCCCTATGCACCATTTGACATTGTCCCTGTGAATTACGTCGTAGATGCAATAGTAAAGGGTCATACTTTAAACTTAAATTCAGGTAGCACCTTCCACTTAACAGCTGGACTAGGCAGAGAGTCTAACCCAGATGAGATTATAGATATCTTATTCTCAACAATCAGTGCCCACGGATCACTTAAGAAGTTAATCAGGCCGACATTTGTACCTCCAGAATTACTTCTTAAAACTATTCAGTCTGTGGGGAATATCGCTAACAACATCTATAATACTCCTACCTTTAGGCATATAGAAAAGCTTGTTGGTGCTCACCTACCAGTACTCGGACAAGTACTACCTCTTATCCCGTATATGATATCTAATCCAAGATTTGATAACTCTAGTACTGCGAATATTCTTGAAATTCCCAATGCACCTAAATTCCAAGATTATGGTGAAAGAATATTTAGATATTGCCTTGATTCAAAGTGGGGCAAAGTTACACCTCAATACTGCTAGATCTGCAAAATTCCCGCAGGGACTGGTCGCAAAATAGTAACTTTTAAAAATTAGAATCCCAAGAACTATCCACCTGCATCCAAAAGATTGAGCATATTCAGCTTGTTAATTCCCTATAGATTTTAGGGTGTTGGCATATTTAAGAATTACTCTATAATAATAAAAAGAGGGGTGGCGTAAATTCACACAGCCCTTAATAATAAAGAAAAGATTTTTTAGATTTAGTAGGCAGGTTGTTTACTGCCATTTATAAACAAATTTTAGTAACAAGTTTAGGCCAAAGGCATAGCTTGAGAGGATAAAATAGATTTCAATTAGAGCAGGAATAAAGATACATAGATATTAATTTAGATTTAGTATGATTTTACAAAGAGAGCTAAAATAACATAATCATGTCCCTCGTCGCTTATGCGACAGCTTTAAAAAATCTCCTCCAAAACGCCCAGGCTAACTTCATCGATGGAGAAGTATGTCTAAGAAAATGTTAATCAACGCTCTGTATCCAGAAGAATGCAGAGTAGCAGTAATCGAAAATGGTCAACTACTTGAATTAGAAGTAGAAAGGCATGACCAGCAACAGTTAAAAGGAAATATCTATAGAGCCCCGATAAGCAGGATTGAACAAAGTCTTCAGGCTGCTTTTCTTGATATTGGCTCCAATAGAAATGGCTTCCTTCAAGTAAATGACATCAACCCAGCTTGCTTCTATGAAGCACCAAAAGGTGCCAACAGAGGCCGTCATAGAGTTTCAGTAAAAGATGCTCTTAGAACAGGGCAAGATTTAGTAGTTCAAGTAGTAAAAGATGAGCGGGCGGCCAAGGGCGCAACTCTTACAACGAATCTCTCTATGCCTGGGCGATATCTAGTTTTAATGATTGGAAATCAAAGAGGTGGAGTATCAAGGAAAATTCAAGATTCAGGACAAAGAAAGAGACTTAAAGCATCTCTTGATAGCCTTAAACTTCCGGCAGGAATGGGAGTAATCGTAAGAACAGCAGGAATCAATAAAAGTGTTCCAGAACTTCAGAAAGACTTAGATGGTCTACTTGAAACTTGGTACGAGATCTTACATAAAAGTCTAACTCCAGGACCATCACCATCTCTTTTATACAAAGAAAGTTCTATCGCTATTAGAACTATTAGAGATTACCTAACCCCAGATATTAGTGAAATTCTAATAGATGACAAAAAGACCTATGATGAAGTCACTGCATTTGTTGATAGAACTATTTCTAACTTTGAAACAAAGTTAACTTTCTACGATAAGCCAACACCACTATTTTCTTTCTTTCATTTAGATGAGCAAGTAGATGCAACTAATCATAGCGAAGTTACCCTTCCTAGTGGTGGATCAATAGTTATAAATTCAACTGAAGCAGTTGTGGCTATCGATGTTAACTCCGGTAGAGCAACAACACAAGCGAACGTAGAGAATACTGCTTTTGAAACCAATAAAGAAGCTGCTATAGAAGTGGCTAGACAGCTAAGACTTAGAGACTTAGGTGGGCTAGTTGTTATCGATTTTATCGATATGGCGGATAAACGCCATAAAGCTGTAGTAGAAAAGATCCTAAAGGATTCTGTTCGGTACGACAAGGCTAAGGTTGAAATTGGAAGAATATCTAAATTCGGCCTACTTGAGATGTCTAGACAACGTCTTAAAACATCACTTGTTAGTCATAGCCATGAGACATGCTCTCAGTGCCAAGGTAGAGGAAAAGTTAGGTCACCTGAATCTGTATCCTTAGAAGCCTTAAGAAAAATTCAATCTGCAATGTATGCTGGAGGAGTTAGCGAAGTCAGACTTCATATCTCCCCTGTTGCTGGATTAATGCTACTAAACTCGAAAAGAAGAGAACTTACCGGTTTTGAATTAGATACAAATGCTCTTGTTCGTGTTTACCCAGACGGTAGACTTCGTCCAGAAGAATATCACATTGAAATTGTTAGACTAAGAGGTCACAGCACTACTCTTAAATCAGGTGAGGCTCAGCCAAAAGAAAATAATCAAGAAGATAGGGAGCCAACGGATAGAAGACCGCATAATAGATCCCAACAAAACCGAGGCAACAACCAAGGTAGACAAAGAGATAACCGAGATAATCGTGGTGGCAACCGAAACAACAACAGACGTGACAATAGACGTGGCGATTATAGGAACAACAACAATAATCGAAACAGAAGGCCTGATACGCAAGGAGAAAATTCTAGTACTAACGAACAAAGCAGTGCACCTCAGCAAGTAACACCTGTAAGGGAAGAGGAGCTGATTTAACTTGTTAGACCTAGAAGCGATATATCAAAAGTCCCTTCAAGATTTAGAGATTAAGGAAAATAAAGACTCCATTTTAAAAGAAGTGGAGTCTGTTAATTCTCTGAATAGAAAACTATTTGATCACGAAATAAATAAAGACACTACAGAGCTTTTTAGGGCTATGTGTATTCTTTCTCAGTGTTCTACGAAATTGAATACGGAAATTTCATCTCACCGACCCTTAGTTGGAAAATTTATAGTTACTATTAAAAAAATAATATGGAGATTTGTATCGCCTCAGATTGAAAAAACCTTCTCTTCCATACAAGATTGTTTTTCTTACCTAATTATAAGTCATGCAAATTGCCTTTCAGAACTTAAAGCCTTAAAAGAAAGCAAGTCCACTGATTAACGTTTCATTTCTGACATTTTATACTTCGCCCTATAAAAGCGAAATAGATTAGCCCATACCTCCTTGTTAAACTAAATCCTTGGCCCTGTGGTCAAAAGACTAACAACATTAAGGGGGTTCTTATGATTATTTCCAGAGCAAATATTCTAATCGTTGATGATGAGCCACTGGTACTAGATATGTTCCAACGCTCACTAGAATTGGATAACTTTAAAGTTCTAACAGCTTCAACCGCAAAAGAAGCTATTAAAATACTGGGTTCAAGGGATGTTGATGTATTTATTTGTGATGTATTGCTTCCTGATTCCGATGGATTTCATCTTTTAAATCTAGCGAAGAACAGAGATGAAGACATTCAAGTCCTACTAATAACTGCGGCACCCAATCCAATTGACAAGGCAAGAGCTACAGCTATGGGAGCAAAGTATTTTAGTAAGCCTATCTCGTTAAACGAACTAAAGTTAGCTATCTATGACTGTTTAGCATCTCTAGCTAAATTCAATAATCGAGCTGTAGCTTAATAGGAAGTTAAAACATTCACCACGCCCTTATCCTTAGCGACTTGCTCCAGAGCCTTTTCCATCGCTAGGGATAAGGACTTTCTTAACTCATCATTACTAAGTCCAGGCGCTTGAAGTTCTGCTGCGCCGGAATATGAACCTGAGTATATCCTTCTATCAGTAGGATCGATAAGTTCAATATAAATTTTTGCTTTACTGCTTATTAAGGATGGATACCCATCAATAACATCTGCGGTCCACTCAATTAGCTTCCCCTTAATAAATATCGCAGATTCCTTGGAAGAACTAAATCCTGCCTTACCTAAGATACGAGATAATCCCTCTCTTACAACCAAGGTAAGATCTGAATCAGTGTAATAAGACTTACCATCGTAGGATGTGAGGTCTTTTAAACTTCTAGAATCTTCAAAACTTTTTAAATAAAACTGCCCTTCACTCTTAGCCCTAGGTTTTACATCCACAGCCTCTAATGGTGCCTCAGGAGCTATTACTGGATTTACAAAGTTTGGACCACAGGACACAAGTCCAAGTACAACTAAAGTAAGAATTCTTTTCTTCATAAAAATCTTTTAACCAAAAAAATAAAATCTATCTCAACTCTTCTAATAAAAGTCTTGCTTGAGACCTTAACATTTCTTCTTTATCAAATGAAGCAATAAATTCAATTTTACAAATTAATTCTTCCAACTTTTGATTCCTCACCAACATCATTGCATTTCTAAGGAGGCCACTTCTTTTAGTTCGAAGTAAAGCAGTACCATGAAATCTCTCTCTAAATTCTTCATCACTAGAAATAGTCAGAATTTCACCAATATTTAAATATGCACCCACCCCACTCTTAGGTTGAAATGATTCGGGAACTAAGTTTATATTATCTTTATTGCTATTATGTGGGCACACCTCCTGACATATATCACATCCGAAGATCCAATCGCCAAGCCATTCCCCTTCCTCAAGCGATAATACCCCTCGCTTTTCGATACTAAGATAGGAAATACACTTTCTAGCATCAATTTTATAATCAGAGACTATCGCCCCTGTCGGACAATCACTTCTACACTTAATACAAGAACCGCAACGAGATTTAATCAATGCTCGAGATGATACAGATTTAATTTGTACATCCCATATTACTTCACATATAAATGTGTATGTACCAAGTGTTGGTGAGATGAGCATACTAGATTTACCAATAAATCCTAAGGCTGATTCACTTGCGATCGCTCTTTCTAAGGTAGGCACAGAGTCAGTAAAAACCTTGAACTGAATTTCTTTATTTAGATTTAGTCCGGAAACAAATTCTAGCAACTTCTGCTTTAATACCTGGTGATAATCAAGCCCCTGGGCATACCTTGCAACTTTCCCAAATCCTCTTGGACATTCAGGAATACTTTTTGCGCCACTACTATAAGGGACCAAAAATGTTAGAATAGATTGATATGAACTTAACAGATTTTCAGGTCTACAAAGTAAAGAATCCGGCCTAAGCATATAGCCAAGGTCACCCGCATAGCCATCTTGCTGCCAACTATTTAACCTAGGAATTTCTAATTTAAGTCTTTCTTCAACTTCTGTTCTAGAAACAGAAGAGACCAAGTGAAGCCCCAACTTCTGAGCTTCAAGCTTGATCTCATTAAAATCTAATTGATTCAATCCAGTTGAATTAAATACTAAGATCCAGAATCATCAAACTTCTCACCTTCGCCCCAAGAAGCCTCGTCCTCATCTTCCTCACTATCACTATATCTTCTTTCGTTAGTTTCAAGCTCAGTTTTACAATCGATACAGTACTGAGTTACCGGTCTTGCTTCAAGTCTAAGAGGATTAATATCCTCCCCACATCTTTCGCAAACTCCGTAATCCCCGTCCTCAATCTTTTTAATTGCATAGTCAATTTTACTAAGCAGTTTCTTTTCTCTATTACCTAATTTCTGAATAGAAGATTGACTGATCTCTAAGGATGCAAGATCGACACTGTCACCACCACCTTGAGTGAGTTGAGTCATAGACGCTCCCTCTAAGTCAATTAAGTGTTTTAGTATTACATCTCTTTCTTCAAGAAGGAGTTTTTTAAATTTATCGAGTTCGCGCTTTTTCATATTAAAAACAATTAAATTATAACTACATATAGATTTATGAAAGATTAACGAAGAATTGTATCAGGAAAAGCAGGTTTAAGTCTAGGAAAATGCTTAAAATAAGACTTATTTAATAGTGTTTTCATGCGCTTAGCCTTTATTGAAGGCTCCCGAAGACCCCTCTCATTTCATCTGAAATTTCGCCCAAAGTTGCCCCCACTTCAGCACACCTTATAACGTGCTCCATTGAATTCTCGCCTCTTAGTAGTGCCTCCTTAAGAGTCTTAAGTGCCTGGCTTAAAGCTACTGAATCTCGGCTAGATTTAAAAAGCTTTAACTTCTCTCTCTGCTGAGTTTCTAACGCTGGATTAACGACAAAGGGAGGGGCTTTTAACTCATCTTCTATATAACAATTAACACCTACTATTTGCTTAGCACCACCTTCCACCATCTTCTGATATTTATAACTGGATTCTTCTATTAACTTCTGCGGATAAGCCTGATTAATAGAAATCATCGCTCCCCCACGCTCTTCAATATTAGAAATTATCTCACGAGCTTTCTCTTCAATTTCAGAAGTTAAATTTTCTATAAAATAACTCCCACCAAGTGGATCAACTACGTCACCAACTCCTGTCTCACTAGCAATTATTTGCTGAGTTCTTAGTGCAAGTCTCGCTGATTTTTCAGTAGGTAAGCCTAAGGCTTCATCATAGGAATTAGTATGTAAAGACTGAGTACCTCCCAAGACTGCTGAGAGTGCTTGGACAGTAGTTCTAATTATATTATTCTCTGCTTGCTGAGCTGTCAGTGATGATCCTGCTGTTTGCGTGTGAAACCTAAGCATCATAGCCGAATCTACTGTTGGATTATATCGTTCCTTTATAAGTCTAGCCCAGAGTCTTCTGCCTGCACGAAACTTAGCAATTTCTTCAAAGAATCCATTATGGCAATTAAAAAAGAAAGCTAAACGAGGAAGAAATGTATTTACATCTAAACCTCTTTCTTTACACGCCTCTACATACTGTAACGCATTTGAGAAAGTTAATCCCAGCTCTTCGCTAGCAGTACTACCCGCTTCTCTTATATGGTATCCAGAGATACTAATTGGATTCCACTTAGTCATTTTTAAAGAACAATATTCGATTAGATCAACTGATAACTTAAGTCCAGCCTCTGGAGGAAATGCATAGGTTCCGCGAGCGATATATTCCTTAAGTATATCATTCTGAGTGGTACCCTTAAGATCAGCACTAGCTTCTCCCCTCCTTCTAGCTACCACAATATAAAAAGCTAAAAGGATAGTTGCCGTGGCATTAATTGTCATGCTTGTAGAAACTTCAGACAGAGGAATATCGGCAAATAGCCTATCCATGTCCTCAACGGTATCAATTGCTACACGTACTCTACCAACCTCACCTTCAGCTAAAGGATGATCTGAATCATATCCCATCTGAGTGGGCAGATCGAATGCGGTACTTAATCCAGTTCCGCCTTGATTTAATATAAACTTAAACCGCTGATTGGTATCCTCAACTGAACCAAACCCTGAGTACTGCCTAATCGTCCAGGGTTTGCCCCTATACATATTTTCATAAATGCCTCTAACAAATGGATAGGTAGCAGGCGGGCTTAAATCAGAGCCGGCAGGAAGATCATTGTAAACCAGTTTCTTCTCTATCCCATCATCTGTAAAAACTGGTTTCAGGGTATTTTTATCACTCATGGCTCAATTTATTTAGTGTTTAAAGCATAGGTTTAATATAGTATACCATCAGCGAACTTTACATAAGTAATATTTTTAAAACATGTCCAAATCTCAAATAAAACCTGTCTC